>JAZRCC010000028.1:0-7972 GCA_045635405.1 Alistipes sp. | reverse complement strand
GCAGGTCGCACCGATACGGGTGTAAATGCCGCATACTACACCGCCCATTTCAATACCGACAAAGAGATTGATTGCCAGCATATCGCCTACAAACTCAACGCGATACTACCACACACCATCGCCATCGACCGCATCACGCAGGTGGATGATAATCTCCACGCAAGATTCGATGCCATAGAGCGAGAATATACCTACATCATAACTACCCGAAAGAGTCCGTTTTTGAGGAGTTCCGCTTGGTTTTATAACGGCAGTTTGGATGTCGCCAAAATGGATGAGGCTCTGCAACGACTTCTCGATTACGAAGATTTCACCTCGTTTGCAAAACTCAACTCAAACAACACCACCAATATCTGCCACATCTTTGCCGCAGAGTGTCGCCAATGTGAGTGCGACGGGACTATCCGCATACGCATCCGAGCAAATCGTTTTCTGCGAAATATGGTGCGAGCTATCGTCGGAACGGTGGTCGATGTGGGACGAGGTCGCTACTCCGTAGAGGAGTTTTGCCACATTATCGAGGCTCGCGACCTATCGTTATCTAGCAGCGGAGCACCTGCACAAGGTCTATATCTTACCGATGTGAAATATAATGCGTTCAACACTACAATATTAAAAACATTAACCTATTAAAAATTTACCACTATGATTCTCTATTTAATCGGAACCCTTTTGGGAATCTACTGCATTTATGAGGTATTCACAAAGAAGCCTGCAACCGACCTCGTTGTTAAGATTTTGGTATCGATACTCATACTCTGCACAAGCTGGGTTGGTCTTTTGATCTACTTCCTTATCATTCGCAAAAGACTCCAATAACCGAAAATGTTATTCCGCACAATAAGAGCCTCGTCAAGTTTCGACCGACGAGGCTTTTTGTTGGCGAGGGGGCTTGCAGAGCAAAAACAGATTTTTGGGGCAAACATATTTGAATATTAAGTGGTTGCGAAAAAAATCTACATTTTTGAATAAAAAATCTTATTTGTATATTTGCACCGTATTAATAATGGTTATTATGAAACGAGTTATCTCTTCGATTTTTATTATTGCGGTGGCGTGGATTGCAACCGCGAGTACTGTGGCACAAACCCTTCTGTCGGGTGCTCAACCCTACTTCTCGGCAGAGGAGATGCCCGATATGACAAAGTGGCTTCCAGAGCCTCCTGCCGTTGATTCGAAGGCTTTTCAGTACGACATTTCGCAGTACGAGTGGGGCAAGAGTCGTCGAGCCGATGAGCAGCGTCGTGCTATGGCGATTAGTCACGCAAGTATCGACCCCGTAGATATTTGCAGCCACTTCAACAAGGCTCTCGGCATAGAGATTACACCCGAGAACACTCCGCAGATATACCGCCTGCTTATCGACGGTATGGAGACCGCAAACAACATCACGCTGAAACCTAAAAAGCAATACCAGCGTACTCGTCCGTTCACATACTTCAAGGAGCAGACGCTCGTACCCGACAAAGAGGATGTTCTCCGCAACAACGGCTCCTACCCATCGGGTCACACCGTAATTGGCACCACAGCGGCACTGTTGCTCTCGGAGGTAAATCCCGCAGCGACCGATGCACTTATCGAAATCGGCTACCAATATGGTCAAAGCCGAGTAATTGCCGGCTACCATTGGCAGAGCGACGTAAATGCTTCGCGTTTTGCAACATCCGTAGCCCTCGCAAAGATGCACACCTCAAAGCGGTTTGTGAAGCAGTTGGAGCGAGCCAAACGCGAGTTCAAAAAGTTGAGCCGATAAATCTAAAAATTGCTCCAAATTGAGCAAAAAAAATCGAATAAGACCCACATCCGATATTCAATTTTCGGGAGTGGGTCTTAATTTTTCGCAATATTTTGTTACCTTTGCCGTGCACGGTATAAAGCCGTACGTTCGGAAATGAAGCAAAAAAACGAAAGTGCGAGAGCATTTTTCACGGCAACAATCTACATCCCCTAACGCTGGGCTCTACACATCCGATTGTGTAGAGTTCGCATCTGCCGTTTAGACAAATTTCACACTAACATAACTTATTTTTATGAGCAAATTTACTATGCCCATACTACTGCTTTTTGCGGTACTATGGTGCAATCCCGTTCACTCCCAAACTACGGTCACTATGACCTTGGAGCAGATGTTTGAGCGTGCCGACCAACATAGTCGCACGATACAACGTCAGGAGGCTGCTCTGCGTGAGGCAGAAGAGCATATCCGCGAGGCGAAATCGAAACATCTGCCCGAAATCAACATCTCCGTTGCTGCAAGTTTCCTCGGCAATGGGACTCTCACCGACCGCAACTTCGGAAATGGGCAGAGTATCGAGATGCCACACTTCGGAAACAACTTTGCCGTAGAGGCTATGCAGTTGATATATGGTGGTGGCAGTGTATCCAACTCGGTAGCGATGGCAAAACTCAAACACGAAATGGCTACAATACAACTCGAAGGCTCTCGTACCCGTGTTCGATTTATGCTTACGGCCTTCTATCTCGATTTGCTGAAACTTAATAACCTCTTGCGGGTGTATGACCGCAATATCGAGTTGGCACACACGCTTATTGAGACCACCCGACAACGCGAAAATCAGGGTGTTGCACTGCAAAACGACATCACCCGTTACGAACTACGGCTGCAAAATTTGGAGTTGGCACGACAACGCATTGCAAACAGTATAACAATCGCAAACGCCAATCTTGTCGAGGCACTCGGTTTGGAGCAAAACGTCACCATTTGCCCCAATATGCAGAGTCTGGCAACCGACTTGAAACCTTGTGGTGAACAATATTGGCAAGATATGGCAAACAGCAAATCGCACGATATTCGGGCAGCACAAATCGGTGTCGAGATGGGCAATCGTGGCGAACGATTGGCTCGTGCTGCACGTCGTCCGCAACTATCGTTCATCGCAGCAAATCACTTCGACGGTCCTATAACCATCGAGGTTCCCGTGATAAACAAAAACTTCAACTATTGGTTTGTCGGGTTACAACTTTCGTGGCGACTATCATCGCTCTACAAGGCAAACCACTCGATACGCAAGGCTTCGCTCGCCACAAAGGTCGCAGAGGCTGCACTCGAAGAGAGCAAAGAGCGTATTTTGCTCGCCGTAAAGAGTGACTACATCGGCTATATGGAGGCTCTGCAAGAGGAGGAGATGTATCGCAAAAGTCTGCAACTCGCACAAGAGAACTACGCTGTAATCGACACTCGCTACAAAAACGATATGGCAATAGTAACAGATATGGTCGATGCTGCCAACGAGTTGCTCAATGCCGAGCTGCAAGTAGCGAACTCGCAAATCACAACTCTCTACAAATTCTATAAACTCCGCTCAACTGCGGGCAATCTATAATCGACACAGTATACATTAATAAAAAACTGGCCAAAAGTTATGAAACACAAGCAAAAAAAACTGATATACAATACAATAACCGTAATCGCAATCGTTGTAACGCTCGGTTGGGTATGTTCCAATTTTGTTCACCTCGGCAATGTTGAATTTACCGAAAATGCACAAATAAAACAGCATATTATCCCTATAAATGCCCGCGTACAGGGTTTTGTCAAAGAGGTTCGTTTTGATGAATACTCCCCTGTTAAGCGTGGTGACACGTTGCTTATAATTGAGCAGGCCGAGTTCCGCTATCGTCTTGCACAAGCCGAGGCAGGATACCAGAATGCACTTGCTGACAAGAGTGCAATGCACAAGGTTATATCGACGACCGATGCCAATATGAGTGTAAGCGATGCTGGTATCGAGGAGGCTCGCATACGATTGGCAAATGCCGAGCGAAACTACCACCGTTTTGAGGCTCTATTGGCACAAAATGCCGTTACTCGCCAACAGTACGACGATGTAAAGACTTGCTATGATGCCGCAAAGAAGCATCTTCAACTCTTGGAGCGACAACGTCAGACACTCGACGTGGTAAGCGACGAGCAGACAACCCGTTTAGAGCAGCATCGTGCCGGTATACGAGTTGCCGAGGCGGCTTTGGAACTCGCTCGACTAAACCTCTCCTATACCGTAATTACTGCTCCGACCGATGGTATTACGGGTCGTAAAGAGGTGAGCGTAGGACAACTCGTTCAGCCAGGGCAGACTATTGTCGATTTGGTCGATAGCAGCGACAAGTGGGTCGTGGCAAACTACAAAGAGACACAGCTCAAAAACATCAAAGAGGGTGCTGCGGTAGATATGACAGTTGATGCTATTGGCAATGCAACATTTCGTGGTCGTGTGACCTCGATTTCAGGTGCTACGGGTAGTTCTCTGTCGCTTATGCCACAGGATAATTCGGCAGGCAACTTCGTAAAAATTCAACAACGTGTATCGGTGCGTATCGACTTCTGCGACGACAATGACCCAGTATTGATGCAGCGTATTGCAGCGGGTATGAACGTAGAATGTAAAGTGCAGCACGAATAATGGAACACGCACCTCAAAAGTTCTCCATTCCAGCCTTTCGGGAGTTCATCCCCGAATGGATGCGACCGTGGATTGTCATCATCTTTGTCATCATCATCCAACTATCCGGTGGCGTATATTTGAGTGCCGCAGCCGAGATGGTCGGTACTACACAACTCCTCAACGAGGATATTATGATGGCGGGATACGCATCGTTGGTCGGTATGGCCCTCTTTTTCGGCATAATGTTCCGTGTGAAGTTCGCTATACGCTCACGCACAACACTATTGATGTGCTGTGCGGTATTGGTTGTAGCTAACCTCATAACGATGCAGACCACAAATGTTCCACTATTGGTGGCGGTATCATTCGTTGCGGGATTTTTCCGTATGTGGGCTACATTCGAGTGTAACTCAACCATACAGTTGTGGCTGACTCCGAAACGTGACCTCGCCGTATTCTTCTGCTATGTATATATTATAGTAAATGGCGCGATACAACTCTCGGGAATTGCTACCGTATGGTTTGCCGTATATGCCTCGTGGCACTATATGCACCTCTTTATTGTGGCATCGCTGCTCGCAATGATGCTTGCGGTTATGATATGCTATCGCGACATTCACACTATGCCCTATCGTCTGCCACTTTACGGTATCGATTGGCTTGGAATGTTGATGTGGGGCATTACGGCACTATCACTGCTATTTGTAATGCTCTACGGCGAGTATTTCGATTGGTGGTCGTCGTGGCAAATCGTGTCGGCAACCGCAATAGCGTGCACAACTTTGCTGCTTAACCTTTGGAGAGCCTCGTTTATCCGCCACCCATACGTTATGCTCGATACACTGCGACGACCTATCGTACCTATTACAATCGGCATACTGATTATTGCCGACCTGTTGTTGGCTCCGTCACACGTCTTCGAACACGCACTTATGGAGGCTATATTAGGCTACGATATCGAAAACGTTATCTCGTTGAATTGGGTGGCACTCGCAGCAACCATCGTTGCCGTGCTCTTTACGTGGCAGACCTTTGCTCGTCGCCATTGGAGCTATCAACGAATGTTTCTCATCGCATTCTCTGCTATCGCACTCTATCTGGCATACTTCTACTTCGAAATCGATTACAACATCCCGAAAGAGTCGCTCGTTGTTCCGATTTTTCTCCGAACTTTTGGATATATTATCGTTGCGGTTACGGTATTGACATCGCTCACACGACTACCTTTCCCGTTCCACTTTATGCAGGGTGTAATGATGCAGAATATGTTCAGTGCCTCGCTGGCGGGTGTTTTAGGTGCAACGATTGTTGCACGACTGTTAAAGGTCGTAATGACCCGCAATACTATGTTGCTCTCTGTCGGCATCGACAACGTCAAAGCAAGTCTTCTGCGCACACCGTTTATGACATTATATGGTGATGTACAACATCAATCGCTCATCGAGTCGATGAAGGAGATTTACGGTTGGTTGTTATGGTTGGCAATCGCTGTACTCATCGCTCTAATGTTGCGATATTCTGGCATACATCCACGCCACGTTATCCATCCAACATTCGCAAAAATAGGCAAGGTAATACGATTAAAAATTCGTCACCGATAAAGAAGACGACCCCGAAAGTTCAGAGAATTTTCGGGGTCGTTTCTATTGATTACCTCGGTGCTACCTTTCGAGTTGCACAAGGAAGAATGGGGTCATTTCGCGATGCTTTGCATTTTGGAATGTGCGACGACCACGTCTTTCAATCTGTCCCTTGACCAGACCAACAATATTTGTCTGCCAAGTAGGGAGAGCCTTTCGTTTTAGCTGTCTCTCCAAAGCCGTGCGATTGATTTTCAGGTGTATAATCTTCTCGCTCTCGCTGGGCATAATCGATATAGGTTCGAGGGTAAATACGGCGTTCTTTATACCCAAAATCAACTCGACAGGCTCGGTGAAGTCTGCGTTTTTGTCGATAAGCACCTTAATCGGAATAGAGTCGTCCGTTGGTCTGACGATAATAGGTTTCTCGATATCGAAGCCCAATGACATTCTGTAAGGCGATGGCTCGGCAACATCGACCGCCAACTCTGCCGCCTGTATATAATGCGTATAGTAGAATGCCTGCATCATATTATCGACCGGCACAACCGCAGCACTCGAACGGCCATTCGGAGTTGGGTACTCCATCTTCACCTCTATTGGAAAACGCTCTATGGCGGCACCCTTTGGCGAGGTTATCGAGACGTTCCACCTTCTGCCACTTCGCAGCGTGAGCAGGCTCGTTGTAAAGCCCTTCGGGAGCCCCTCGACAACCAAATTCGCAGGGCGTTTCAGTCGTCCCGTAACATCGACACGGAACGCTGCCGTACCACCTGCCGGAATGGTTATATTTGCCGGCGAGACAAAGGCGTTGAAGAGTGGCATCTCGCGATGACGTCGTAACAGATAGTGGTAATCTTTGCCGTAGCCACGATGCAAATCTTCGACTTCGAGCAGCAGCTCCTCGTCGCGTTTCGGCATATATCGCAACACAGGGTCGGCGTGGAAGGTCATCAATCCCTGCATTGGGTCCTCGGTGTCATCGACCTCGGCAACGACCTTTCCCGTATGGTTTTTCAGCCTTATGACAGCATCAATTCGCGAATCGTTTCGGCGACCTATAAGTTCGATAATCAGCGGCACACGTCTTTGTACCATCACCCGATAACGCTTAATCTTTGCATCGGCCGTGAGCGAGTCAGCAATCGCCGCCGACAGCGTAAGATGTGTACCCTCTTGTGGCGAATGGAGCAACTTTACGCCCTTTGGCAGAGCATAGAATGATACGGCGTTCGATGTACCCGTAGCATTGGTATAGGATAGACGGTTGTACCCCTCCTTTTTGACCTTAACCTTTGCCACCGTCTTATCGAGATTTACACCCTCGATTTGCTGTGTGACCTTTTTGCCGACCACTCCATACGCCGGATAGCGACCCGTGACGAATGGGATGGCGCCGATGTGAATACGGTAGTTGAAATCTTGACGACCTCGATATATCGCATCGTGAATCATCAGCGTATAATCGCCATCCTTTGGCAAGGTGGTGATGATTACGGGGTCCACATTGTGGTGGTAGTCGTCGGCATAGGCAACCTCACGACCTCGCGAATCGACAATTCGCATTACGGGCTGAAACCAACCCGGCACGGCATCGGCTATATATGGCACAAGTTGGCGAGCCTTGGCGGTTGCGATGATGGTTTCGCCCTTGCGACCTGCAAATTTGAAGTAGTCGATTTCGCCCGGTGCAACATATCCACACAGCACCGCAGGCAACTGCTCGACCACATTAGCCTTTCGCATCGACGACTTGCCGCTCTCTGCAAAATTGGGATACGACGCCACCTCGAACGGAAGCATATTCGACACTCCGCTCGGTGCTTGCAGACGCAAATCGTAGAATCCGCACGGTACACCCGACGCTATGGTGATGTGTATCTTTACTCGGTCGGCAAGCTGTGGGCTACTCTGGTCGTTGAGTCGGCGACGCTTCTTCTTGGTCTTGGTGCTCTCTTTGACTGGAAAGAGCTCACCCGTGATACCAGG
>JAZRCC010000027.1:0-3881 GCA_045635405.1 Alistipes sp. | reverse complement strand
TCTTTGACGAAAATAAACCTAAAACAGAGTTTTTCGTATGACAAATTTGACCTTCACAATGATTAAGCCCGACGCTGTTCGTGCGGGCAACGAGGCGGCGATTTTGCTGCACCTCAAAAGAGCCGGCTTCCGCATCGTGGCACTGCGTATGCACCAACTCACTCGCGAAATGGCAGAGCGTTTCTATGCCGTACACAAAGGCAAACCATTCTATGAGCCGCTCGTGGCATTTATGACCTCGGGTCCAATCGTGGCAGCCGTACTCGAAAAGGAGAATGCCGTGGCAGAGCTCCGCAAGACCGTGGGTGCTACCAACCCCGAAGAGGCAGAGGAGGGCACCGTACGTCGTTTGTATGGCACAAGCGTACGCGAGAATGCTATCCACGCATCGGATAGCGACGAGAATGCCGCAATCGAGTGGGCTATCCACTTCGACGAGAAGGATATCTTCGCATAAGGCAAAGCCCCTACAAAGAGATAAGCCGCTACATTTTTGATGTAGCGGCTTTGTTTTGTTTTGCCGCGGAGCAGCAACGGCTTCGCCGATAATGGTTGTTAAAGGTTGTTAAGGGTTATTAAGGGTTTTCTTTTTTTTGCCGTGGTCGCTTGTTGCCTTTGGTCGCTCTCCCTAACCTCCCTAACGCCTCTAACGTCCCTAACGCCCCTTCTGCTGCACTACCTCCTCGAAATCAGCCACTCGGCAATCTGTACGGCGTTGAGGGCTGCTCCCTTTTTGATTTGGTCGGCACAGCACCAGAACGATATGCCGTTCTCGTCGGTCAAATCACGACGGATACGACCCACATAGACAGGCTCTTTATCGGCGGTAAAGAGCGGCATAGGGTATGAGCGTTGCATAGGCTCGTCCATAACGACGATACCCGGAGCCTCGTGGAATGCCTGACGCACCTCCTCGACCGATAGTGGGCGGGCGGTACGCACCCAGATGGCCTCGCTGTGGGCACGCATTACGGGAACACGCACACACGTTGCCGAGACTTTGATGTCGGAGTGCATAATCTTGCGGGTCTCGTTGTACATCTTCAACTCCTCTTTGGTGTAGTCGTCGTCGGCAAACACATCGATATGCGGGATGACGTTGTATGCCAACTGATAGGCGAACTTCTCGACCTGTGGCTCACGACCCTCCGCAAGGGCTTTGTGCTGCTCTTCCAACTCTGCCATAGCCGCAGCACCTGCACCGCTTGCCGATTGGTACGTTGCCACGTGTACACGCTCGATATGCGACAGACGCTCGATGGCTGCGAGAGCCACCACCATCTGAATGGTGGTACAGTTTGGGTTGGCGATGATGCGACGAGGGGCGTTGAGTGCATCCTCGGCATTGACCTCGGGAACTACCAACGGCACATCCGCATCGAGTCGGAAGCAGCTCGAATTGTCAATCATCAACGTTCCGTGTCGGGTTATGGTTTCGGCAAATTCACGCGATACGGAGCCACCTGCCGACACCAGAGCGATATCTACACCACGGAAGTCGTCGTTGTGTTGCAGGAGTTTGATTTCGATGGGTTTACCACGAAACATACGGGTTTGACCTGCACTACGCTCCGAGCCGAACAGCAGGAGTTCGTCGCACGGAAAGTTATGTTGTTCGAGAATCTTCAAAAACTCTTGACCTACGGCACCGCTGGCACCGACAACTGCAATCTTCATAATCTTCTAACCTTTTATTTTGTCTATAAATGTAACCTTTCGAGTTGTTTTTTCGCCTCCTTATCGCCCTTTGCTGTCGCCTTGCGAAGCCAATCGGCTGCGATGTCCATATCTTGTGGCACACCCTTGCCCTCGGCATAGCAGATACCCAATTTGCGATAACCTATCGGCGAGCCTTTGTCGGCAGCCTTGCGATACCACGCAACAGCCTCTTTGTAGTCTTGCGGCACACCGATACCGTCGAGGTAACTATTGCCGAGGTTACACATTGCTATTACGTGGCCGGCATCGGCAGCCTTGCGATACCAGCGGTTTGCCTCTACCATATCCTTCTCTACACCTTGCCCACGCTTGTAGCATACGCCCAAGTTGTTGTATGCGGTGGTATCCCCATCCTCGGCAGCCTCCATATATAGTTTGAAAGCCTTGTTATAGTCTTGTGCTACTCCTATTCCGCGCGAATAGCAGAATGCCAGACTCACTTTGCCCGGTGCATTGCCACCATCGGCAGATTTTTGATACCACTTAACAGCCTCCTGCTCACTCTTCTCTACGCCACGACCATATCGATAGCAGTATCCCAATCGGTTTTGGGCATAGGTGTTACCTGCATCTGCACTTTTGCGGAGCAACTTTGCCGCCTTGTCGTAATCCTTTGGGACGCCACCTCTGCCGAAGTAGTATTTCTCGCCCAATTGGAACATCGCCATATCGTCGCCCTTTTCAGCGAGTTCGATTATCTGTTCGAGGCTCATCGTGGTGTAGTCGGTCGAGCTGCTTATCGCGGGGCTCTTTTTTGTGGTTTTGTCGCTATCGGGCAGCTGTACCGACCCCTGAATCGAGTACGAAACATAGGATGCGGTGTTGTACGATGCGTCAAATTCGAGAGTCGTGTCGGTGAGTGTGAATGTCGCACGGAACGACATATATCGGGCAACTCTCAAATCGTTTTGCGTAGCCGAGGCACGTCCGTTCGAGAGGGTCATCGTAAGCGGACGATTCGTAAACGATACGCCGTTTCCGGTCTCGCCTCGCACGCTGATAGTCACGCTCTTCGGACCTGCTGCACGGATGGTAAATGCTGTCCAACCGCTGCCGGTCGTGAGTCCCGTACCCTTTCCGGTGAAGGATATGGACCCCATTTTGCGGATGATATTGACAATTTTTTCATCTATCGACACCTCTTGCGAGGATGGTGTCGTGCCGCTTGCTGAGCCATTTACCGCACCGTTTGTTGCCGATACGGTGGTCAGCGTAGGTGTTAGACGAGCCATCTCGCCCTCGCGTACCGTAACTTTGGTGGTAAAGGTGTTGTAGCCCTCTTTGACAAATTGTACGGTATGCTCGCCGATGATTATGTCGTTCACTTTCAGTGGTGTTTTGCCCTTAACCTCGCCATCGATACTCACCTCTGCCATCAGCGGTGTCGAGAGCAACTCCACCGAGCCGCAAATAGGTTCGAGTGGTGGCAAATCGAACATCTGTTGAGGTTTGTTGGACGATATATCCTGCGTAAGACGGCTTGTGCGATAGCCCTCGCGTTTCGCCTCAAAGATATAACTTCCCGACGAGAGCATCCCCTGCCACGGCCCTTTGCCGACGCTCTTGCCGTTGATAAATATCTGGGCTTCGCTGTCGGTGCGGAGTGTAACGAGTGCTGCATCGCGTTGCAGTTTCACCACCTGCTCGACCTTCTCGGCTGCTACTTTGAAGGTGCCACTCTGCGAGTGGTAGCCTCGTGCCGATACCGTATAGCGATAGACTCCGTTACGCAGTACGGCCATTGCCACTCCGCCCTCGGGGGTGTAGATGTCGCCCTCGATATTGACTACGGCGTTTGCTGGCTCGGCCGCAAAGACCACATATTGCGGGCCTGCCGATTCGAGGTTGAGCAGCTCTTTGAAGTAGAGGTGGTCACGTCCCACACGAATTTTTCGCTCGATGGATGCCCCCTCGTATGCCAACCGCAGTGTATGTTCGCCCGGCAAAACGTCGTGTGCCACAACGATAAAGTCGTCGTTGGTGCGACCCTTCAACTCCTTGTCGAGATAGACCTCGGCACCGCTGGTGTTGGTGGCAATAGTAATCGAGTAGAGCTGATTGAGCCACGCATCGAGGTAGTACTCCTTGTTGCCCTCGACCGCCAACTGCACATCGTTCGATTCGCCAAACTCGGGGTGTTGGAAGTAGAAACGGAGGTTGTT
>JAZRCC010000026.1:0-4565 GCA_045635405.1 Alistipes sp. | reverse complement strand
GTTTGGCGGTGATGGCGGAGTTGCCACTTGTGGTGGTTGATGTTCAGCGTGGCGGTCCATCTACGGGATTGCCAACCAAGACCGAGCAGAGCGATTTGATGCAGGCTCTCTATGGTCGAAATGGTGAATCTCCGGCAGTTGTTTTGGCGGCATCGTCACCGAGCGACTGCTTCAAATATGCCTTCGAGGCGGCACGTATCGCAATGGAGCATATGACCCCTGTCATCCTGCTTACGGATGGTTTTATTGCCAACTCGTCGGAGGCGTGGGCAATTCCGCAAATGGCTGATATGCCAAAGATTACACCACCTGTGGCAGAACCATCGGAGGAGCCGTTTATGCCATATAGCCGCGATGAGCGTGGTGTTCGTCGTTGGGCTGCGGCAGGTAGCGAGGGGCTGGAACATCGCATCGGAGGTTTGGAGAAGGATGCACTGACGGGAAATATCTCGTACGACCCTGCAAACCACGCCGTAATGACTCGAATGCGTGCGGCAAAGGTGGCAGCCGTTGCCGATGATATTCCGCAACAACAGTGCGACGGCAAATCGTCGGGCGAGCTGCTTGTTGTAGGTTGGGGCGGAACTCGCGGACACCTCTCGGCGGCTGTTGAGCAACTCCGCGAAGAGGGCGTAGAGGTTTCGCACTGCCACTTCAACTACATAAACCCACTGCCAAAGGGTGTGGAGCAGATTTTTGCAGCCTTCAAACATATTGTAGTGTGCGAACTCAATAGTGGTCAGTTTGCTGCATATTTGCGTCAAAACTATCCGCAATTTACATATCATCAGTATAACAAGTGCGAGGGTCAGCCATTCTCGACAAGCGAGTTGGTCGATGCTTTTCGTCAATACCTAAATGAATAAGACTATGGAGTACAAATATCTACCCGAAGATTTCAAGAGCGGACAGCAGGTTAAGTGGTGTGCCGGTTGTGGCGACCACGCCGTATTGAATGCTGTGCAGCGAACTCTGCCCGAGATTGCCCAGCAGTTGGGGATTCCTCACTCGAAGTTTGTCTTTGTGTCGGGTATCGGCTGTTCTTCCCGCTTTATATACTATATGAAGACCTACGGTTTCCACACCATTCACGGTCGTGCGGCGGCTATCGCTACGGGTGTCAAGACTGCACGCCCCGACTTGTCGGTGTGGGTCTGCTCGGGCGATGGCGATTCGTTGGCTATCGGTGGTAACCACTTTATCCACGCCCTGCGTCGAAATGTCGATTTGAATCTCATCCTCTTCAACAACGAGATTTATGGTTTGACCAAAGGCCAATACTCGCCAACGACAAAGTTGGGTACGGTGACAAAGACCTCGCCTTATGGTACGGTCGAACATCCGTTCAACCCGGGAGAGTTGACTATCGGTGCAAAGGGAACATTCTTTGCCCGTACGGTCGATGCCGAGGTCGCTTTGACTCGTGATGTGCTGTTGGCATCGGCTCGTCATCGTGGAATGGCGGTGGTCGAGGCGTTGGTTAATTGTATGATTTTCAACAATAAAACCCACGCTCCATTTGCAGCCGACAAGGCTACTCGTGCAGAGCGTACCATCGTGCTTAAACACGGCGAGAAGATGTTGTTCGGTGCTGCCAAGGATAAGGGTTTGGTGCTTGATGGCCTGCGTTTGAAGGTAGTTACCGTTGGCGAGGATGGCTACACGTTGGACGATGTGCTGACGCACGATGCACACTGCGAGGATACGACACTGCACGGAATGTTGGCAGCGATGAAGTATCCCGAATATCCTGTTGCTTTGGGTGTTATTCGCGACTTTGCCGAGCCTTGCGTCTATGATAGCGAGGTGGAGCGTCAAGTCGAGGAGTGTCGCCAAAAGAGCAACATTAAATCGATGGACGACCTGCTCAATTCGGGTGAAACGTGGAGTATCGAGTAACGAAATAACCACTAAACAAAAAAGCACAGCTGACCGCTGTGCTTTTTTGTTTGTACCTCTGCTACCACCACTTAAACCATCTCTTCGTAGCGGGCGATAGGGGCAACATCGAGCGAAGCAAACTCGCCTCGCTGATATTTGTAATATCCTGCAATAGCAATCATTGCAGCGTTGTCGGTAGTGAATTTCAATTCGGGAATAAATGTTCTCCAACCACGTTTCTGACCCTCCGCTGCGACCCTTTCGCGTAGCATTGAGTTTGCCGATACGCCACCTCCGAGGGCTATATCTTTGATGCCGTACTGCTTTGCTGCACGGATGAGTTTATCGACCAAAATATCGACTACGGTGGTTAGGAGTGCTGCACAGAGGTCGGCTTTGTTCTTCTCGATAAAGTCGGCATCGGCGGCGACGTGGTCACGCAGCGTATAGAGGAACGAGGTTTTCAGACCCGAGAATGAGTAGTCCAACTCTGCCACTCGTGGGCGGGCAAAACGGAATGCATCGGCACGACCCTCTTTTGCAAGGCGGTCGATAATCGGGCCTCCGGGATAGGGTAGACCCATAACTTTTGCACACTTATCCAACGCCTCGCCTGCTGCATCGTCGATTGTTGTGCCGACAATCTCCATCTTGTCGGGTGAATCGACCTTGACAATCTGTGTGTGACCTCCGCTGACGAGCAGTGCCAGATATGGGAACGATGGGTGCGGAACTTCACGGTCGGGCATATCGACAAAGTGCGACAGGATGTGACCGTGCAGATGGTTTACTTCGACGAGTGGAATGGAGTGTGCCATTGCTAACCCTTTGGCAAACGAGGTACCGACCATAAGCGACCCCAGCAGACCCGGACCACGTGTAAAGGATATGGCATCGACTTTGTCGATGGTGATGCCCGCATCGCGTAGTGCCGTATCGATTACGGGAACGATGTTCTGCTGATGGGCTCGCGATGCAAGTTCGGGGATGACGCCACCGTATCGCTCGTGTACCGCTTGCGAAGCGATAACGCTCGAACGCAGCACCGTATTCTCCAAAACGGCAGCCGAAGTATCGTCGCACGACGACTCAATTCCGAGGATGATAATCTTGTCCATATCTCGCTATTGATGCAAATATTCAAAAAAAATGTTCGTAACTCCAAAAAAAGTATTAACTTTGTAAGTTAATATGGCATAAAACACCCAAAAGGAGTGCACAAAGTTACGAAAATATTGGTAAAAATCGTATCGACTATCATTTTATTGTCGATAATTCTGCCCGTTATGGTATCGCTTTCGCTGTCGATACCGAGCGTGCAGAATCGTGCTGTGCAGATGTTTGCCGACTTTGCTACCGACAAATTGGGTACTCGTGTTGAGGTTGAGCATATCACGCTCGGAATGTTGAATCGGGTGAAGATTCGTGGCTTCTATGTCGAGGATTTCGATGCCGATACGCTGTTGTATGCCGGCTCGGTAACCGCCTATCTGGGAGGATTTTCCAACCTCAAAGAGGGTCTGACCATAAATGTTGCGAGGGCGGAGGATACGAAGTTCTTCCTGCGACAAACCTCTCGTGGCGTGATGAATGTCAAAGAGGTGGTCGATAAGTTGAGCAAACGCAAGGGTGAGGGTCGTTTCAAATTGAAAATTCGTTCGCTCGATGCTCGCAATTTGGAGTTCCGACTCCAACGCCCAACGACGAAGATTGTAGCCGACGATGCGGTCGATTATGCCGATATGCAACTTACGGGTATAGATGCCCATATCGACGATTTCTATGTCATCAAGGGTGCCGTAGGTGGTATGGTGCGTAGTCTGTCGTTCGACGAGAAGAGCGGATTTCACCTCGACAATCTCACGGGACAACTGCTTGTCGATAAGGGTGTGATTACGCTCGACGATATGACTCTGCAAGCCGATGGCGTCGATTTGCACTCGCCTTATGTGCGTCTGCTGGGCGATGGGTGGTCGTCGTACAAAGATTTCATCCGCAACGTGCGTTTGGAGGTGCAGATGGAGCGTTCGTCGGCATCGAGCTCTACGGTGGGCTATTTTGCACCATCGCTGCGTAGGTGGCAGACTACAATCAGCGACGCTACGGTCTCGATGCACGGTACGGTCGCCGACTTTGAGGGCCGCATAGATAGACTCCGCTTGGAGGATGGCGGCACATTGCAGGCTACGGCTCGTGTCAAGGGGCTGATAGATATTCCACGGACGAGATTTGATGTTGATGTCAAGCACCTGGATGCAACGTCCGACGAGGTGGTGCGTCTGCTCAATAATATCGCACGTCTTGATGTAGGCGAGAAGGTGGGTCTGCTGGCTCATCGCACAAAGCGGGTCGATGCATCGGGGCACTTCGAGGGTACGCTCTCCGATTTTGCGGCACGCTTGCAACTTGCGGTTGCAACGGGCGGTAATGTCGATGTGGAGTGCAAGATGGGTCGGTCGGCAGAGTCACGCACGCTGATGGCGAATATCGATGCCGATTTGCTCGACGTGGGGGCTATTCTTGGCGTGAAGTCGCTGGGGGATGCCTCGTTTGCAATCTCGGCAAATGGAGCATTGGCGGGTCGCGATAGCCAAATCGATTTTGAGGGCGATATTCAGCGACTCGCATTTAACGGCTACGACTACCAAGATGGCTCGTTCAGCGGTCGTTATGCTGCGGGTGAT
>JAZRCC010000025.1:0-1648 GCA_045635405.1 Alistipes sp. | reverse complement strand
ATTCGTGCTTTGAAAATCGAGGGTGGTTGCAATGTTCAGTTTGCTTTGGACCCACTCTCGTTCAAATACTATATCATCGAGGTTAATCCTCGTGTTTCGCGTTCGTCGGCTCTCGCATCGAAGGCGAGTGGCTACCCTATCGCACGCGTTACTGCGAAGATTGCTGTGGGTATGACTCTCGACGAGATTATGTTGGCATCGGGCCCTGCTTGTTGCGAGCCATCGTTGGACTACATCGTGACAAAGGTTGCACGATTCCCATTCGATAAGTTTAGCGAGGCGTCGAACGAGTTGGGTACACAGATGAAGGCGACGGGTGAGGTTATGAGCATCGGCCGAACAATCGAGGAGAGCCTTTTGAAGGCTATCCGCTCGCTCGAAACGGGTGTGTGTCATCTCTATAACAAGAAGTTCGACGATATGAGTGTGCCTGATATGCTTGCATACATCGCTCGTAGCACCGACGACCGTATCTACGCAATAGCACAGCTGCTGCGTAATGGTGTGGATCGTTCGCTGATATACGACCGTACCAAGATTGATATGCTCTTCCTCGAAAAGATTAAGAACATCGTCCTGATGGAGGGCGTACTGCGTGACAATCGTGGCAACCGCGAGGTGCTCTACGAAGCAAAGCGTATGGGCTTTGGCGATAAGTTTATCGGTATGTTGTGGGATATGACCGAGTGCGAGGTCTTTGAGTTGCGTCAGCAGTTGGATATCAAGCCAACATACAAGATTATCGACTCGTGTGCAGCCGAGAACGATACCTATATTCCATACTTCTACTCGACTTACGAACAGGAGAACGAGTCGATTGTTAGCGACCGCAAGAAGATTGTGGTACTCGGCTCGGGCCCTATCCGTATTGGTCAGGGTGTGGAGTTTGACTACTCGACCGTTCACGCTATTTGGGCAATTCGTGAGGCGGGATACGAGGCTATCATCATCAACAACAACCCCGAAACGGTATCGACCGACTACACTATCTCGGATAAACTCTATTTCGAGCCGCTGACCGTCGAAAATGTAATGAACGTAATTCGCTTGGAGCAACCCGAGGGTGTTATCGTAACTTTGGGCGGACAGACCGCCATCAACCTTGCCAAACCGTTGGTAAATATGGGCGTGCAGATTATCGGTACCAATCTCGAAGCGATAGACCGTGCCGAGGATAGAAAACTCTTCGAGGAGGTTATGCGAAAAGTTGGTATTCCACAACCCGAGGCGAAGGCCGTAACCGATATCGAGGATGGTGTTGAGGCAGCAAACCGTATCGGCTATCCGGTGTTGGTTCGACCAAGTTTTGTGTTGGGTGGTCGAGCAATGCAGATTGTTGGTAACGAGCAGGCTCTGCGTCACTATCTGCACAATGCCGTAGAGGTTAGCGAGGATTCGCCGGTGTTGGTCGATAAGTATATTATGGGTCGCGAGGCGGAGGTCGATGCAATATGCGACGGTAAGGATGTATTTATTCCGGGTATTATGGAGCACGTCGAGCGTACGGGTATCCACTCCGGCGATAGTATCAGCGTCTATCCTTCGTTCAGCCTTAACGACGAGGTTAAGCAGCAGATGATTGACTATACGGTTAAGTTGGGTCTGGCTATTGGTATCGTAGGTCTTTACAATATCCAATTTATCGTTG
>JAZRCC010000024.1:0-2821 GCA_045635405.1 Alistipes sp. | reverse complement strand
ACCAAAATCTTTGGCACTCTTTACGGTGCTCTGCATAGCCCTCAACGGCTTCAATCCTCGCTTCATCTTCACGCTGTCGGGGGTCACCTCGCCAACCTTACCCTTCACGGGGCGGATAGAGAGGTGGTCGGTCATTGCAATTACATCCAAACCATCGCACCACGCCTCCTCGACACGACCTTTGATATTCAACGTGCCGTCGGTATAGGTGCTATGAATATGCAAATCGGCCTTATAGGGGGTGTAGCCCTTTACGGTAGGGAGGATAACCTCCTTACGCGACATTCGTATAAAATCCAAAGCGACAAGTGTCTGTGGCTCGGTTGCACTCTGATAGTGCATAGAAAATTCCTGTGCTATGACAGATGTGGTCACAAACAGAGCAGTTAATAAGATAAGGATTCGTTTCATATAGTAAATAGGTTTTAGTTGCATATTCAACATCTGCAAATATATGCACAAAAAGCGAGAATTGCAAATAAGCGTCAAGAGTCGAAAGTGTCGTCAACTGCACAAAACGAGAGCAGTCACCTGCAATGGTAACTGCTCTCGTTTTGTGGACCCAGAGGGGCATGATCCCACGACCTTCGGATTATGAGTCCGCTGCTCTAACCAACTGAGCTATGGGTCCGACATCTTTTCGACGTGCAAAGATAAGAAAAAATATCTATTACCTGCAAATTTTTCGGAATTTCGACTCGGTTTGTCTGCGATTTTGCCCCGACCCGCTATTGTCGAGTAGCGACAAAACGACTCGACAGGGCAACCTTATCGCAATTTATGGCGTTCGAAGTAGCCTCGTGCAAACAGGTGGAACATCACTACGCCGAGGAGATTTACCGCAAAGGCTACCCAAAAGGCGGCGTGATAGCCTGCGTGCTCCGATACGATGCCGCCGACCAACGTGCCAAGACCTATGCCGATATCCCACGACACCAACAGCGTTGAGTTTGCCGTACCACGTTGCGAGTTGGAGGCGAGGTTGATATACATCGTTTGGAATGCGGGGAACATATGTCCATTGCCCAGACCGATAATGAGTGCTGCACCGTAGTAGCCCCACAGATTGTGTAGTGCAGCAAAAAGGAGGTAACCGCAGAGCGATATTGCCGTGCCGATGGTGGCATTCTGCACCACAAGGCCACGACGCAGAGTGCGACTGCCAACCAAACGCGAGAGCATCAGACCTACCGCCAACAGCAAAAAGAACAATCCTGTGCCGCCCGTAATACCCAACTCATCCTTGCCGTAGATGGCGATATAGGTTGCCAACAGACCGTATGAAAAGGCGTAGCAGATAAGTGCGAGGCTGTTTCGCCACCCCCTCAACAGCAGAAAGCGGTCGAGCGACAATTTGCGGTCGCACTGCTTGCACTCACGCTGTCGGCACTTGACCGTCCACGTGCAGGCCAACCCTATCAATGCCACTACGAATGCCAACCAAAACAGCATATCGTAACTCGAATATGCCCCATACAGAAGCAGTGCCACCGAGGGGCTGATTGCCGTAGCGAGGTTGTTGCTCAAACCGTAGTAGCCTATGCCCTCGGCACGTCGCGACGAAGGCAGCACATCGATTGCCACGGTGCTATTCGATACGGTAGTCGCCCCAAAAGGTGCTCCGTGGAGCGTTCGCACAATGGCAAACAGCACGAGCGACCCCGCCACAATATAGCCCGCAAAAAAGAGGGCAAAGAGGGCAAAACTTACGACCAGCACAGTGCGTCGAGGGAAGCTGTCGACCAGGTAGCCACTCAACATTCGCACAACGAGTGCCGTGAGCGTATAGCCCGACAGAACGATGCCGATAGTCTGCTTGTCGGCACCAAAGACATCGCTCAAATAGGATGGCATAAGGGGTGTGAGCAGCATAAACGAGAAGAATATCACGAAATTCGCGAGCCAAACCTTCACGTAGTTGCTGTTCCACAACCGCTCTGTAACCACTCTACCTTCCTGTATGGACATAATGCACAATTTGATGCGGCAAATTTACACATTTATTTGCAGCATTGTTCACCAAATGTGCCAAAAATTGTGCCTGAATGGGGGCAGCGCCGCAAAGGGAGATTAAGGAGGTTAAGGAATTTAGGGAGGTTAGGGATGGCGACCACGGCGAAAAAAACACCCCTAACGTCTCTAACGACTCTAACGACCCTTCGGCTATAGCCGTTGCTGCAAAGCAGCAAACACCTACCAGAGGGTCGTCTTCACATACAAACGCCCTGCGTAGCAGTTTACGAGCGTGAGCACCTCGCCCTGTGGGATGGTTACACGGAGAGCGGTGCGGGCTGGGATGTGCAACTTCTTTGGCTTCTTGCCACCATACTCGATGCGGAAGTCGATATCGGAGATGTTGGTAACGATGACCAGACCCTTCTTTACGTTGATTGGCTGAATCTGCAACGACGCCTTTGCAAGTTGTGCAATAAGGTCGGCATCGCCAGCCAGCGTATTGTCGAAGAGTGCCACCATACGGCCTGCAAACATCGCCTCACGCAGCGACTCCAACGTACGCTCCTTGGCAAATACCAATGTCATAGGTCGCAAATCCTTATAGACCATATTCGTTGGCCAATGGGCATCGCTATTCGCCATCATTGGCAACTTATAGTCGTCGTACCAACTCAATACGCGTGGATACCACTCGTTGGAGTTGAATAACTCGACAGCGTGGATACGTTTCGCCTCGATAAGCGACTTGTGCAACGGAAAGAGCGTACACTTGCCATCGGGCCATCCAGGGTGGTTCCAGATGATAAATGCACCCTGCTTCTCGGCTGCCTCGAAGTCGGTCATCTCCGATTCGCGGTTAGGGATG
>JAZRCC010000023.1:0-12055 GCA_045635405.1 Alistipes sp. | reverse complement strand
GCTACAAGGAGGATTTCTATCCAAAATTTCGCATTATTAAAAAAAGTGAAAATTTTATTGAAATTTTTTAATAAAATATTTGCACAGTAAAAAAATTACCCTTACCTTTGCACTCGAGTTTTAAGGTTCATTTTAGGTTAGTAGTTTTAGGTTGGTAGAGGAAATCGGCAGGTTGCGACGCGATTGTCGCTAAGACTCACAAGAGGTGCTCTCTTGGAGTCGAATACCTCCGAAGACCTCATTTTTTGTATCTACACCTCGGCAACTCCCACCCGCAACTTTCACCTCCAACATACGCCACGACATCGACAATCGTTACGATGCAAATCGCCCCCTTTTGGCACAGCACATCTACGAGCATTTACTATACATAGTAAAAAAGTTGCAACCGATGGTGCAAAAACGAAATTTTTATCGTATCTTTCGCCCGATTTTATTGATATAGATAGCAAAAATTCACTATATTACATTTTTATGAAAAATTTCTTCAAATTTCTATCAATCGCTGGCGTTATCGCATCGTTTGCAATGATGGCAGCTTGTACCGATTCGGGTACCGACAAAGGTGATCCAACACCAGATCCAGATCCAACTCCTGACACTCCTACCGTGACATACTCGATGAGTGTTGCACAAAAGGAGGTAAATCCGTCCGAGGCCACATTTGAGCTCTCGACCGAGAACATTGCATCGTATGCCTACCTTATTCAGGCAAAGGCTGACGCTTTCGATGTATTGCCTGACGTAGTGCTCGCAACGGGCATATTGGGCAACTGCGACGAGAGCGGCAAGACGCTTGTTACCATTAAGAACTTGATGCCAGAGAGCAGCTACATCGCAAAGTTCGTAGGTATTCAGACCAATGAGGAGTTCTACAAGGATGTTATTGCCGTAGAGATTACCACAGGCAAGTTCAGCGGCGAGGTTACATTCTTCAACGTAGATTACCTCTCGGCTTCTGTAAACATTCAGCTCCCAGAGGGCACTATCAAAGAGGGTAACGTAGTAAAGTGGGGTCTGTTCGATGTTGTAACCCTCAATATGGAGGAGGGTCAGATGACCGATGCCGAGCGTTTGAACCAGCACGACGCTGTATATGCAAACTACTTCACCAAAGAGGTAACCCTCACATTCAACGAGGAGAACAACTGGTTTACCCCACCGGCAGAGTATGCCAACGACGAGAACGAGTTGATTGCTCGTTACTATCCGCTCTCTGCTGGTCAGCCTTCGATTCTTATGCTTGGCGAGTTCTCTTACAACCCTATCGAGTCGGATTGGCGTGCAGGTTGGGGCCCAGGTTACTACGACTGGTGCTTCGATATGAATAGCTACCTCGAAGCGTACTACAACGGCGTAGGTCAAGTTGACCAGAATCAATATTGGACCGGCTACCACAAGCGTATTCCATTTACTACCAAGGAGCCTGATGATTTGGGAGTGCTTCCCGATATCGACATCAATCTCACGCCGAAGGGTACTGGTTCTATCGACGTGACCTTCAAGGATGGCATCGCATACTGCTGTGTTGCGGTAGTTGATGACGCAACCTACAAAGTCATTATGCCATATCTCAACAACGACAAGTCGTTGCTCCCTTGGTATGTCACTTCGTACAACGCATTTATGAACATCGGTGCAATCTCGTTGGAGAAGAGCACTCCGCTCGTAGCAGAGAACTACTTCTACTTGGAGCGTGATGTTAAGTACCATCTGTTTGCAGCAGCACTTAACGACGATGCTTCGAAGCGTTCGTACTACGAGACAACATTCAAGTTGCCACAGCCAACACTCCCTGCACCTGTTGCAGAGATTAAGGCTGTTCCAAACCCAGAGACAGGCAAGACTTCGGACTCTGCAGTTTGGTTTAACCTCCGTGCCGTAAATGGCGATGCCGACGTAGTTCGCTACATCGCAAACTACGAGCGTGAGTGGATGGCAATGCAAAACCAATACACCAAGGCGGGCTACACCGAGCAGGAGGCTCTGTTGATGATGTTGAATCAGTATGGTGGCTATATCCCTGAAAAGGGCTCGACCGACACAAGCGAGCTCAAAAAGATTAACTCTGCCGAGGGTTTGACTATCGAGTTCTCGTCGCGTGCCGATGCAAACAATATCTGTGGTTTTGTCATCTACAACACAGAGGGCACCCCTTCGCAAGTTGTTTTGGCAGAATCTCGTACCGACAAAGAGCCTGCCGCAACACCTATCGCTTCGACACTCTACGACGATTTGAAGGGCGAATGGACTTTGACCGCAACCGTAACAGGTCAGGAGTATATCAACAACATACTTACTCCATTTACCCGTTCGCACTCTTCGGATGTTACAATCGGCGATATCTCGTATGAGAGCACTCTCCCAGAGGAGGTTTATATGATTTACAGCCGTCAGGGTATGGACAAAGAGGAGGTTGATGCTATCTATGCACAATTCCGCACAGCTGTTGATGATTTCAACAAGCAAACTCGTGCTCAAAACCGCATCCTCTGCCAGGGCTTCGACTTCGAGAACTATGAGTACCGTGGCATTAGCTATGCAGCATACCGCAATCCATACGAATTGTTCATCGACCCAGAGTATTCGGGTTACGACTACGAGTCGCCAATCTACGACTTCGGTCCAAAGTGGTACTTCCAAGTTCAGGAGGGTGGCACAAGCGTAGCTGTTCCATTCAACGTAAGCTACTTTGCACCTGCTGCACAATGGCTCTACTACGTATATCAGTTTATGCCTGTAAGCGATGCCGGCTATCTCCCATACTTGCGTAACGAGTACGCCCAAATCGAGACAGGCTACTGTCCTGTTGAGATTGCCGAGGATAAGAATACTATCACAATCAAACCTTACATCCACACCGATGGCAAGCCTTACTACCTCAACCTCTGTCGCTACTTCGAGTCGGCTGGCGAGGCACAGGTACCTTTGAAAATCGTTTCGGACATCGTAATGACCCGTAAGAGCGGTACAGCTCCTGCGACAGCGAAGGTTGCAAAGAGTGCAAAGGCAGAGTGCAGCGTATTCAAGGCCGACAAGCCTATCGTAACCAAGAAGGCACGTTGGACAAGCCGTACAGCATTCAACACAACGGCGAAGATTGTAAAGCCGGAGACTCGCACATTCCGTCCAATCAACCTCGAAACATTCCAGCAGAACGTGAAGAACTACATTAAGAAGCTTCACGGCGAGAGTGTAAGAGAGACACGTTAATTTCAGATACGTTTTATGGCAGAAACTCTCCTGACGGGGGAGTTTCTGTCAATTACAAACATACAATAAAATGAAGAGATTATTTTTAATTCTGACCCTTTCGCTCTTTGCGATTGCGGGTTTGTCGGCACAGACCCTACCCGACGTACAGGTCGAGACACAAGAGGGCGAAATCATAGCCGTTCGCGACTTGGTTGGCAAAAAACCACTCGTTATCTGCTATTGGTCGATTGCCTGCAAACCTTGTATTCAGGAGTTGAACGCCATCAACGACCAAATCGAAGATTGGCGAAAAGAGGCGTCGTTCGAGGTTGTGGCCGTATCGGTTGACGATGCCCGATTGAAGGCCACCGCAAAGGCAAAAGCTGCCTCGCTCGGTTGGGACTTCACCTGCATCTACGACTCGAACCAATCGCTCAAACGTGCGATGAATGTCTCGCTTACGCCACATAGCTTCGTGGTCGATAAGAGTGGTAAAATTGTTCTATCGCACTCGGGTTATACACCTGGCAGCGAGCAGTTGCTTATCGATAAGGTGGTCGAAATCTCTAAAAAGTAGCCCATTATGAAGCGTATATCACTACTCCTTCTGCTCGCTGTGATGGCGATGTCGAGCATTTCGGCTCAAATCAACGTGGGCAAAGGTCAGATTTCGGGTAGCGTAGAGACCAACAACATCGTCTATATCAACGACAATGGTCTTAATACGCCCGCACCGGAGGGTCACTTTGGCTCGAACACATACGTCAAGGTCGATTACACCTACAAGCGTTTTTCGGTTGGTCTGCAAGGCGAGGCTTTCCTCCCCGCACTGCAAGGCTACGAGATAGCGACCCCGAACAACGATGCACAGTTCTGTCTCGGCTCGAAGTATATCCAATGGAACGACAAATACTTTACGGTCTTGGCGGGTGACGTTTACGACCAATGGGGCAACGGACTCATTATGCGTACGTACGAAGACCGCCAACTCGGTTTCAACAATGCGTTGGAGGGTGGTCGTATCGAGGTACGTTTCAACCAATACTTCTCGGCAAGAGGTGTGTATGGTCGTCCGCGACTCTATGCTATGCGTAGCCAGGCAAGTAGCGGCTCGCGATTCTATGCAGAGTATCTCGACGATACGTGGGTAGGTGGTGCCGATGTTGCTATCTCGCTGGGAGATATTTTCAAGTTGCAAAATACGATGCTCACCATCGAGGGTAGCTACGTCAATCGTAACGCCTCGCATCTGGTGCCAAATGTCGATCTTGCAGCCAAAGGTTTGACCTCTCGCAGTATGAATATGTACTCCGCCCGCTTGAACTTCGGCTACAAAACCTTCACGTTGCGTGGCGAGTATGTCCACAAAGACAAAGACCTCTCGTTGGTATCGATGGAGCAGGCTCGTTGCGGCAAGGCTGCATTGGCAGAGGTTATGTTTACATACAAGACATTGAGCATCACGGGTACCGCCCGAATGCTCGACAATATGGGAACTCTGCTCACGTTCAAAAACCAGAGTACGGGCAATACGCTCAACTATCTGCCCGCTTTGACTCGTCAATACACCTATATGCTCGCCAACCTCAACCCCTATCAGGTAAATGTCGAGGGTGAGATTGGTGCACAGGGCGACATCTACTACTCGTTGCGTAGCAAGAGTGACCGCCACCGCTATTGGAACTTCCACGTCAACTACTCGACCTACTTTACGCTCCACAAAAACCAGAGCATATCGGGCGAGCGTGAGCGTCTGTGGCAAGACCTCAACTTCGACATCGAGCGTCAGTGGAATCGCCGTTTGAAGACGACATTCCTCTTCTCGTTCCAAGAGTGGAACCCATATCACGGAGCACGCCACCGCACCTACGTTTCGAACATCTTCGTAGCCGATGTGCAGTACAAGTTCGACCGCAAAAAGTCGTTGCGTGTCGAGGCTCAATATCTGCTTTCGGATGAATACGAGGGTGATTGGGTAGCAGGTTTGGTCGAGTTCAACCTCGCACCACATTGGAGCTTCTACGTGAGCGATATGTACAACATCGACACCACGAAGAAGAACTACTACGCAGTCGGTGCATCGTACACACTGCGTCGCACCCGCTTCCAATTGAGTTTTGGTCGCAACCGTGCAGGCTACATCTGCTCGGGTGGCGTATGCCGTTTCTCGCCCGAGTACACGGGTGTAAACCTTATGATTACTTCGTCGTTCTAAAACATTGCGAGATATGAAGATTTTTATCAAACTATTATACGTTATCGTTACGGTGCTTTTCACCTTCACTGCGTGTTTGAAGGGCGACGGTACCGACGAAGATTTTTCTATCGACGAGAAGGGCTTTGTTGTGGGAGTGACCTCCACCTCGATTGCTGCCGATGGTATCGACAGCACCACCCTTGTTGCAACATTCAACGACACTCCGATTGCCGCCGAGCAACTGACTATCTACGATGCGACCACTGACCAGACAGTTGAGTGGGATGGACTCTCATTCTCATCGTTCATTGCAGGTCAATACTCGTTCTATGTAACATACGTCGATGAGGATGGCGTTACGTACCGCTCCGAGACCTTTACGATTAACGTCGTGGCAAAAATCAACCTCGACACGCTGGACGAGAAGGGTCTGACCGCCCGTGTAACCACAAATGTTATCGAGGCAGGCAAGGGCGAGGCGATATTTATCATCCGCTACAACGGTGTTGTACTCACGGGCGAAGAGTTGGCAAAGGTTAAGGTCTATACGGTCGATGATGCAGGTCAAAACCAAACCATCACACTCTCAACCGATGCCGAGCACGGATTGTTGTGCTATACATCGAATGTATCGGACGTAAAACGCTTCTGGTTCTCGTACAAGACATCGAGCACCATCAACGCCGTTTTGAAGGTGACAACCGTAAACTTCCCGATACCGTCACGCCCTATCGACAGCAAGCCAAACTCTATGGCGTTCAACTATCGAGCAATGTTTGCACAGTTTACGAGCTTGACGTGCGGTGTCTGCCCAAATATTTTGTGTGCATTCGAGACACTCTCCGAGGATAGCGAGTACGGCAAGCACTTCACCTTTGCTGCCATACACTCTGCCGACGAGATTGCAAACTCAACATCCGAGAAGATGGCCGCCGACTACAACATATCGTCGTTCCCCGATGTGCTTTACAACCTCAACTCGTCAATCAGCGGCAGTTATGGCTATGCACAAGACCTTGCAAATATCAAGGGGCTTATAAATATCGGTTTGTCGCAGACTTGCCGAGCTGCAATCGCTGCTCGTACAACATTCGACGGCTCGACGTTGTTGGTACGCACTGCTATCAAGGTCGCTGCGAAGGGCGACTACCGAGTTGGTGCTTGGGTTGTGGAGAACCACGTATATGGCATACAGACCAACTACAACCCTAACACGGCTGCCGAACTCGGCTACAACCTCAACTACCACAAAGGTGTTATGCGTTCCATAAAGTCTATCCAATCGGGTCGTGACTACACGGGCTTCGACCTCGGCACAATTGCCCAGGGCGATACGGTCGAGCACCTCTTCGACCTCTCAATCGACAAGAGTTGGGTGGCTCGCAACTGCCAAGTGCTGCTCTTTGTCACTGCAAAGCAGAGCAACGGCAGCTACGTTGTAGTAAACTCTGTGATGACCCCATCGTTGGAGCAGGGCATAGATTTCGAGTATGCCGAATAGTGGCGAAAACACATAACGCAAAAAAGGTTGCCAACATTGTTGTGGCAACCTTTTTTATGCGATTTGCTTAAAAAATGTAGTACTCGGAGCGGGAATTGAACCCGCACGGGCATTACTGCCCACAGGATTTTAAGTCCGGCGTGTCTACCAATTCCACCATCCGAGCAACACGCATTTGCTATTACAGCGATGCAAAAGTAATACTTTATATCTAATTATCCAAATTGCGACTCTACATATTCGACAATTTTGTCGAACTCCGTCGGAGCAAACCACCCTATCTCGCCATCACGTCGGAACCACGTCATTTGGCGTTTTGCGTAGCGTCGTGTGTTGCGTTTTATCAACTCACGAGCCTCCTCCAACGTAATCGTTCCGTCGAAATAGTCGAACAACTCCGTAAAGCCCACCGTATGGAGTGCGTTGCAGTCGCGTTGCGGATACATCGCACGAGCCTCCTCGACCAAGCCCTCGTCAAACATCGCATCGACACGTCGGTTGATGCGGTCATATAGCACCTCTCGCTCCATCGCAATGCCAACCTTCACTATCCGAAAATCTCGCTCTTTGCGGCTACCTATGCGGAGTTCGCTATATGGGCGACCACTCGATATGCAGACCTCCAATGCTCGCAATATGCGTTGCGGATTCGACCTATCGACCTCGGCATAGTATTGGGCATCACGCTGTCGCAACTCCTCGACAAGCGACTCCAAACCTTCATCCGCCAAACGGCGGTTGAGCGTTGCACGCAATGTCTCGTCGATTTCGGGCAAATCATCTATACCCTCGCACAGAGCCTGAATATAGAGTCCCGACCCACCAACAGCAACCACCGTATCGTAGCGGACAAAGAGCTTGTTCAGTCGCTCAATAGCCTCACGTTCGTACTCTCCGCAACTATACGACTCATCAACACCTCGCTCGGCGATAAAGTGGTGCTCAACCGCAGCCAACTGCTCGGCAGTAGGCTGGGCTGTACCAATAGGTATTCCTCTGTAAATTTGTCGTGAATCTGTCGAGATAATCGGAGCTGCGTAGTGGCGAGCCAATCGGACGGCAAGGTCGCTCTTACCCGATGCCGTAGCTCCAACTATGACAATCAGCCGTCGTTTAGTACTCGTCATCGTAGTCGGAGTCCTCATCGTAGCTACCGAAATCGCCCATCATCTCCTCGAAAATCGAGCCATCATCGCTCGACACCTTATCGGGGTCGTATTGGTCAGGCACAGTAGCATTCTCGAACGCAACACGCGGATAGGTAAAATCGGCATTTGGCTCCGAGCCATTGACAACCTCGATATAGAAGGCTCGGTCGGCAATCATATCAAACTGCAAAATCAGTCGCTTGTAGTCGGCCACAACCAACTCTGCCAACGTCACGCTCTCCATTGCCATAGGCTCGTCATCGCCACCCATACCGATACCCATATCCATCAACGTGAACTCACGAAGGCGATTCCAATGGTCGTCAGCCGTGAAGAACGATGTCATACACTCCTCGTAGCCTATCGCATCCAAGATAAAGTTGTTGAGTTGCAGAAGCGTCGTTTCGTGTGACACCTCAAAATCGCGAACAAAATTATCGTTTTCGTCGCTCAACATTCGCAATTTCAAAATCATAGCCTGCCCTCCTTATTACGATGATTATTTCATCTTCACACAACGCACCTGCATAGCATTTGCACGCATCTCGGGATAGCCGTTGTGGAATTTGTTTATCAAGCCCGAACGCACCGAAGTCAAATCGAAGTAGAGACTGCTCGACTTGTCGCCACTCAAAGCGGTCGAAGTCCAATAGTGACCCTCCCACGGCTTTGGCTGCGAAGGATATACATCCTCTTCGACATAGTTCATATTGTAGATGATGCTGTCGTAGTAGCTTCTCATTCCGCCAGCCAAGTAGAAGTGCTGCTCGCTGCCATCGTTCAAGAGCCAACCCCAACGCTTGCGTGCCGTTTCGATTGCGGTTGCATCCTCGTCAGCCGAGAGTGTCAAAACCGCCAAATCCGATGCACGAGCCACTCTCCAACCATAAGGGCTTGGGTCGTACTCGCTCTTTGCCGTATCGTTCCACAACTGCGAGTTGTGTGTTGCGTGCCAATCGCCAATGCCATCGCCATCCTCACCAACAGCCGTTGTGCAGGTGATGAAAGTTGTAGGGTTGGCTGTCGCATACTCAACCGTACCAACATCGGCAGTCGAATCGGCAACCTTAACGTAGGTTATGCTACCCGAATCGGAGTAGAGCTTCTCGTCCTCACCATACGAACAGTCGTAGTGGAATGGGCGTGGGAATGGGTCTTTGCGACCCCACTGATAGTAGAGTCCGTAGCTCTGGTGTATCTTTTTGTTATCGTCTGCCGAGCCATTGCTATTGCCGAACGAGCCGAGATTTTGATTCATCACGACCGCACCATTCGAATATGTCGAGTAGTTGTTGAGAGGGTTGTTCTCCTCGGCAACTATCCACAAGTGCCAGCTCCACACCACATTATCATCTGCATCAACCGCCGCAATGAGAGCATTACCCTCCTCGATGCGGTACTTGTCGCCATCCATATCGGCACTCTCGTCGCTCTTACGAACGCAGTCGATAAAGAAGCTCATCTCTTTGGTCGATTCGTCATACGAAAGGTGCTCGATGTGGTTTGGAACGGTCTGCCACAGAAGTTTGACATCGACTACACCGCTCAACTCACGACCACCACCATTGCAAGCGATATCGATTGTATAGGCAGAAACGGGCGAGGTCAGCACGTAGCAGTTTGCATACTCCTTATTAGGATTTACATATACGACCTTATCGCCGATGATATAGCACGATACGGTATATTTGCGGCCATCGCCTTTTGTCGAGAATACGGTCAACGTAATCGTCGCACGACGTTTAGCATCTCGCAGCGACTCCTCTACCGGGTCGGCAGGTGGCGTAACCTCGATGCAACGCTCCGCAAACAACACGTTGCACGTCCATCCATCGGTAATATCATTGACCTCGATTGAGCTTACGTTTTTGGCTGCAAAGCTCAATCTTTGAGGCTCATCACCCCACTGAAAATACATACCCGTCGTATCGAACTGAACAGAGTATCCGTCGCTTTTCGAACACGCACAAACCAAAACCATCGAGAGCAACACAAGTGTTAAACACTGAAACTTTTTCATATAATCAATCTGTTTTTGTCGTAAATACATAATACGTCGCAAATATATCAAAATCTTCGCAATTTTTCCAATATTTTAGGGTGGTTTTCCGAAAAATAGGAACAATTATTGTTACACAATAACGAAAACAGATAACTATTAGTATATGGCAAAACAAAAAATTGAGGTTGGCTCACATCAGGCCGACCCAAAATATCGCATTACGGTCCTCAACAATGGGCCCTATTTGGTCTATGGGCGACCACCTTTGGCACTTCAATTTATCATTCCGAACGAGATTGGCGAGAGTTATCGCTTCGAGGAGGGACGACATTTCGACCTCGCGGAGGAGCCTACCGCACTCTGTCGTTGCGGAGGCAGCCACAAGCAGCCGTTTTGCGATGGCACCCACCGCAAACGCAAGTGGAACAGCCGACTAACAGCTGACCGCAACGGACTGCTCGACAATATCGAAATCACCTCGGGAGAGCACATCTCGATAACCGACAACAAGCAATTCTGTGTCTTTGCCCGATTCTGCGATGCCAATCAAGGGGTATGGCAACTCACCGAGTCGGACTGCAATCCCCACGCCCGCCACTTGGCTATCCGTGCCGCATCGATGTGTCCGAGCGGTCGATTGATGGCGTGGGACAACGATGCCGACCGCCCCTACGAGTTTCGTTACGACCCATCGCTTGCCATTATCGAGGATGTTTGGGTCGGTGCAAGCGGAGGTCTTTGGGTGCGTGGCGGCATAACCATTGCCCGTGAGGATGGGTTGACCTACGAAGTACGCAACCGCTCCGTACTATGTCGTTGCGGCGAGTCGTCAAACAAGCCATATTGCGACGGCACGCACGCCTCATCGCATTGGAAAGACCATATCGAAACAGCAGCCGAAAGAGAGCAAATTTTGGAGAAGGTATAGCCACTACTGCTTTCGACCTTTTGCATTTTCAACACGATTTTAACAGGTTATTAACAGCTTCTCAACACGTTTTCGACACTCTATCAACGCCTCCCCATTGGCAGACGATGTCACCAACTCTGCCATATTGTCACACAAAAAGCGGTACCACGCCCCGTTTTCATCGAAAATCGGGGTTGGCACACACTTTGACATATACATAAACGACCCTCAACGAGTGATGCGGTCGCCAAAATTTGCATAAAACAACAAACAAAAAAGAGAGATAGATATGAAAAATGGAAAAATTGGGGTAACAACCGAAAACATCTTCCCCGTAATCAAGAAGTTCCTCTACTCGGATCACGAGATTTTTCTCCGCGAGTTGGTAGCCAACGCTGTCGATGCTACGCAGAAGCTCCGCACGTTGGCATCGAATGGTAAGTTTGCCGGCGAACTCGGCTCGATAAATATCGACGTTGCAGTCGATGCCGATGCAAAGACGCTGACCGTAACCGACCGAGGCATTGGTATGACTGCCGACGAGATTGACCGCTACATCAACCAGATTGCATTCTCGGGTGCCGAGGAGTTTTTGGCAAAGTATCAAAACCAGAACATCATCGGTCACTTCGGTCTGGGTTTCTACTCGGCATTTATGGTTGCCGACAAGGTCGAAATCTTCACACAATCGTATCAGGAGGATGCTCCAACGGTACATTGGTCGTGCAACGGCTCGCCAGAGTTCGAGATGGAGGAGTTAGCAGAGCACCGCGAGCGTGGTACACAAATCGTATTGCACATTGCCGACGACTGCAACGAGTTCTGCGACAAAAACCGCATCGGCGAGTTGTTGAAAAAGTATTGCCGCTTCCTCCCTGTGCCTATCATCTTCGGAAAGGTTCAGGAGTGGCGTGATGGCAAGTATTGCGATACGGAGCGTGACAACCAAATCAACCAGACCGAGCCTCTGTGGGGTCGCACACCTAACGAAATTACCGAGGAGCTGTACAAGGAGTTCTATCACGACCTCTATCCGATGAGCGACGAGCCTCTATTCTACATCCACCTCAACATCGACTATCCGTTCCACCTGACCGGTATC
>JAZRCC010000022.1:0-2265 GCA_045635405.1 Alistipes sp. | reverse complement strand
GCACCCGCTACGCATTCGACAAACACTTCTCGCAGGTCGAGCAGGATCGTGTGGGTATGGTGGTCTTTGCTGGCGAGGCGAAGGTGCAGCTGCCGATTACGACCGACTACCGTATGGCCCGCAGTTTTGCCCGCCGTCTGTCGCCCTCGTTGGTCGATGTGCAGGGTACGGCTCTCGGTCAAGCGATATCGGTGGCAACACTCTCATTCTCAAAGCGTAGCGATGCGGCTCGTGTGATGATTGTCATCACCGATGGCGAGACCCACGATGCGAGTGCCGTCGAGGCTGCCCGCCGTGCAAAGGAGCAGGGCATCCGCATCTACGCGATAGGTATCGGCACAGCAGAGGGTGCTCCGATTAAGGTCAATGGCGAGTTTATCCTCGACGAGAAGGGCGAAATGGTCGTCAGCAAACTCAACGAGGAGTTGCTCAAAGAGGTTAGCGAGGCTGCCGATGGCGGATATATCCACGCCACAAACGCCTCGTTCGGCTTGGACGAGATTATCAACGACATAAATCGGTTGGAGCAGGGCGAACTTACCACGCTGCAATTCAAGGAGTACAACGAGCAGTTTATGCCGTTTTTGATTGTGGCAGCCACACTCCTGCTACTCGAAATGCTCCTGTTGGAGCGTCGTAACCCTTGGCTGAAAGGGTGGAATATCTTTCGGAAGTAGCCGAGCAGCGAGCATAAGAAAAGCCACCGTTTGATGCGGTGGCTTTTTTGTTTGGTGGCTGTGGTCGCTCTCCCTAACGACCCTAATTACCCTTGTTGCATTAAATCGAGATATCCAAAATCTCCAACTTCAACACACCGGCAGGCACGGTCACCTCGACAACCTCGCCCTTCTTCTTGCCCAGCAGAGCCTTGGCGATTGGGGTGCCGATGGCGAGTTTACCCTCACGGAGGTTGGCCTCACGCTCATCGACAATAGTGTAGCAGAGTTCGCGGTTGTTGGTGTGGTTCAGCAACTTAACCTTGCTCAAAATCTGTACTCGCGACTTGTCGATTTTCGACTCGTCGATAATGCGGGCGTTGGTCAGCGTTGCCTCCATCTGTGCGATACGCATTTCGAGCATTGCCTGTGCCTCACGGGCTGCATCATACTCGGCATTCTCCGACAAGTCGCCCTTATCGCGAGCCTCGGCAATAGCAGCCGATGCAGCAGGACGCTCGACCGAACGCATATGGTCCAACTCATCTTTCAACTTTTTGTAACCCTCCGCAGTCAAATAAATTAACTCTTGTGCCATAATTTTCTATAATTTTTCACTTTTCAATCACAAAAAAACAAGAAGGAATTTCAATTTGCGGCTCGCTGCGGATAGTTGCCCAACCACCAAAATCGTGGCCCTATACACCCCTGTGCGGCTTTAAGTTGAAACCCTCGTCACAAAACCCTTGACGGATTCCCTATTCTTTGTGCAAAGATAGAAACTCTTTTTGGTTTTTCAAAATTTCGACGCTGCTGCATCGGTTACGGCAGCACACGCAGCGTCGCCCGTGATGTTGAGCGTGGTGCGTACCATATCGAACACACGGTCGAGGGCGTAGAGCAGTGGCAGACCCTCGATAGGGATGCCTGCCGAGACAAGCACCGCAACAACCATCAGCGTAGGGCCCGGAACTCCCGCCTGACCTATGCTGCCGAGCGAGGCGGTGATGGCGATGGCAATGTATTGCGACAAGCCGAGTTCGATGCCATAGAATTGGGCGAAAAAGAGTGCCACAAGCGTATAGTAGATGGCGTTACCCGTCATATTTATGGTCGCTCCCAGAGGAGCAACAAACCCCGTAACCTCCTTCGATATCCCCATCTCGTCGCACGCAGCCATAGTCACCGGGAGCGTTGCCATCGACGAGGCGGTCGAGAAAGCGACAATCTGTGGTCGCACCATAGCCTTGAAGAACTCCTTTATGCCCACCTTTGCAAACAGTCCGATTGTGGCTGGATAGACCGCAAACCACATCACAGCAACCGCTATCAAATCGACCCACACAAGGTTGGCAACCTTGATAAGCACATCGAAACCAAACGTGCCGACAGCCTCCGCCATAAGTCCGAAAACGCCTATCGGAGCCACCAGCATAACCTTGCCGATACACCAAATCAGAGCGTCGAGCAACAAGTTCAATCCGGCAATGACCTTCGCACGCTTTTCGTCACCGATGGATGCTATGCCAAAGCCCAAAAATAAACCGAAGAAGATGATTTGCAGGATGTTACCCTGTGCAAATGCCTCGACGGGGTTGGCAGGAATCAT
>JAZRCC010000021.1:0-11729 GCA_045635405.1 Alistipes sp. | reverse complement strand
GGCACCTTACGCCAACGCATAAGCACCAACTGCAAGAGCGAGATATGTACGCCCGAAACGAGTGCCGAAAACCATAGCCCGACTGGAATAAAATAGAAAATCAGTGATATTGCAGCAAGTCCCAACACTGCCACAAGTGCGATAATACCAATAAATTCAGCTTCCATAGTATTATTGTTTTAAGGTTTTTATAAAATCGAAATAGCAGAGCCTACTCAATGGCTTTTACGATGACCGTAAAATTGTCAAATCCTACAACTTCAATGCGTTTACGTTGTTCTATGTACGAATCCAATGATTTTGCTTCGTGCAACTCTCCGTCAATCTCGACCTTGCCCATAGGCGAAAGTCGCGAAATGGTTACGCCTATCGTGCCGATAGCAATCTTTGCAGCTGGATTCTCCATACTCTGCGAGTCAATCTCTTGTTGCAGAGCCAATTTACGCCACGTCTTTGCTCGCAGCGAGAGGACGGTCGTAATTAGGGATAGTACCAGAATAACTGCCAACACGATGATGCCGGTGGTGATGCCAAAATCGGTGAATGCCAAATAGATGGCACTGCCATAGCATACCAAAGCCAAAATTGTACCGACCGATACACCCGGCAGCAATAGCAACTCGGCAATCAGAAACAGTACGCCCAAGACGATTAAGAGAACGATGTAGAACATATCTTTTGATGTTTAAGGTTTTTTCAACTCGTTTATTTCGCACTTCAAGCCCGACTCCAAAGCCATAATCTCGTTCATCAACTTCGCGGCACTCTCCTTGTCGGCGAGCGTTCCGATGACAAATGTCTCTCCGATGCGAGATATTTGCAGCGATTCGTCACGGAGCGAAATGTGAGCCTTTACGGTCGCAGGAAGTGTTGCTACGCCCGTGATCTCGATATTGAAACCGCTCTCGTTGAGCTTTTGCCACTCTGCAATGTCGGAGTAGTATTTGCCATCAACCCACACCACAGGGATAGGGTCGCGGAAACCGATTTTACGCAGATACACTACACCCTCGCGAGCCTCCTCCAATGTGCGGAAACCTCCAACGTAGTAGGCGTATTTGCCGTTGTGGTACGCATCCGTGTACGAAAGCGGAGTTATGCCTCGCAGAGCCGTCAGATTTGGACGATTTGTAAAGATTCCGATACGGATGCGGAACACGGTGCCAAAGTCATATATCTTTGTCTGCGGGATAGGGTTTTTGTAGTTGTAAATCGTAGGTTTGATAACTTTCAGCGGCTCAAACTCTATAAAGGCTCGGCGTTTGATTTGAACTATCGGCAGTTGGAAATTTTCGCCAACCAACCCTGCACGAACTCGCTGCAACGAATCTTTTGCCATTGTCAGATGCAACGTCTTTGCCACCTGCTCCTCGTATTCGAGCATATAGAGTTTGCGACGATAATACGATGCAACGACATCCGATTCGTACGCACCCTTCTCCTCGCTGCACTGCTGCATTGTGGTTGAGAGTTTCGACTCGGCTTGGGTTACAATGCCAAGCTTGTTCTCCTTCTCCATCACAAGGTTGTAGATGTAGTTTTTGTTGTCGATAACGCTCTGCAAACTCGCTTCGATATCGGCTTCAACCCGCTTTGCTAACGCACGTTCCTGCTCCAATTCGACAATAATGCTGTCAGCCTTGCTCTCGCGGTCGGTGCGTTCGTACTCCAACTGCAACATCACCATCTTGTCGTAGTGCTGCATATAGTTGGCAATGCGGTCGATGGTGTTTTGCTCCTCATTCTCCGCCTTACGCAGTACGGCCATATCGTCACGAGTAAGCAGTTGGGCGATTATGCTGTTGCGATAAATCGTTGCGTATTGCTGATTTTGTTGTTTTGGTGTAGTGCTACCCGCTGGCTCGGCACTCTGCACACCGAGATTTTCGCGTATCCACCTCTGCTCATACGTCGTAGCGGCAGCCAATGCCTGGTTGTATGCCATCTTCAACGCAACGGCACGCTGCTCCAATCCATTTAGTTGCTTTGCGATATCATTGCGTTTATCGTGTTCCTGCATATACTGCTGACGCAGTGCATTAATCGACAACTCGACCGAGTCGCATTGCGTTTTGGTACGTTCGACCTTCTCGACAAGTTGCTTGTATGAGGTATCGTCGAGAATGTTGCGTTGGTTGGCTTGCAACGCAACCGATGCTGTCAGTGTGACAAAAATTGCAAAAAATACTCCTCTTATCGCCATAGTTTAAGAACAATCAACTGAATGAAACCAAAAATTTCCAAACGCCCCATCAACATCAAAACGGTACTCTGCAACTTCAATATTGTAGGGATTTCCGCATAGTTGTTCATCGAGCCCACCTCGCCAAAGCCGGGGCCTACGTTGCCCAGACACGCCATAGCCGACGAAAATGCGGTCATCAAATCTTGCCCGAAAAGCGTATTTACAAGTGTCGCAACAAAGAGAATTGCCATATAGGTGACAATAAACAGCGTCACGGTGTTTACTGTATCGTTGTCCTGAACTACGCCATCGACACGTATGCGGATGATGGCGTTAGGGTGTTGCTGGCGGCGGATGCGTACCCAAAGTTGTTTGGCGAATAGCACTGCACGGTCAATCTTGATACCGCCCGTAGTAGAGCCTGCACAACCGCATATTATGGATGCCAATATCAGCAGAATAATTGCAAATGGTGGCCAAAGGTTGGTGTCAGCGGTGGCAAATCCCGTAGTCGATATGACCGATACAACCTGAAACAGCGAATAGCGTAGCGACTCCCAAATATTAGGATATAGGTTGGCGGTGAATAGGGCTCCGGCAATAAACAGAGCCATAACCCCAATAATCGAGAGGTAGGTGCGGACAACCTCCGAACGGAAAATGTTGTTGGCTTTGCGGATGAATGTGCCGTAAATCAGACCAAAGTGGATACTTGCACAGATCATTGCACCAATCAAAATTATCTCGATAACGGCACTGTCGTAGAAGGCAATGCTTGCGTTCTTGGTGCTGAAACCACCCGTAGCACACGCCGACATAGCGTGATTTACGGCATCAAACCAACGCATACCCGCCAATTTCAGGGCAAGTGTAACTACGGCGGTCAATCCCAAATAGACGACCAACAAGATGCGGACGATAATCTGTGTGCGATAGCGGTAGTTGTCTTTGGCAAGCGACGAGAGTTCGACACTCGAAAGTGCCATCTTGTTAGTTCCGAGCGATGGCAGAATGACGAGGGCAAACATCACCACGCCGATACCGCCAATCCAATTGGTCGCCGTACGCCAAAAGAGCAGACCTTGTGGCAGGGCTTCGATGTTTGTCAATATTGAGGCTCCGGTTGCCGTATAGCCCGAAACACTCTCAAACCACGCATCGATAAGCGAAAATTCGCCACCCCAAATCAGATAGGGGAACATTCCGACTATGCAGGCAATAATCCACGAGCCTACGACAATCGCAAAGCCCTCCTTGTTGGTTATGCTCTCGGCTCGAGGGACGAAGAACATTGGGAATATGCCCAACAACAGAGTCAATAGCGACGAGAGCAGCAACGGATAGTATGCCGAATCGGTATCATTGACAAGAGATATCAGTGCCGACAACGCCATAAATGCCGACACGCAGATCATCACTGCTCCGATATATCTCAATATGATGTTCAGACGCATAGCCGAGAGTTATTGTGGTTTGTTGGTTTGACGTGCTTGCGAGATGAGAATTTCGATATTGTCGTTCATCTCCTTCAACTCGTCGTTGAGCTCCGCTTTGACGTTAAACGGCAGACGATATACCAGATAGTCGGCAAGAGCCTTGTTCATCTTCGTAATCGGTTTCACGCAGTATGTGCGGATGAAGAAGTAGAACATCAGCATAATCGCAATCATCACCACCAATGTCAAAAATATAGGGGCAATCGAGCGGTGCGTGTTTTTGATAAGTTGCTCGGCACGAGGGGCTAACGAGCTGTGTGTGTGGGTCATATAGCCCTCGATGTTGCTAATGAGGTTATCGTACGTTGCCTTGTATTCGCCATCGTACCAACCCTCGTAGGTGGTTGCCTGCTTCTGCTGCTGTTGCTCGATAAGCAGTGCGAGTTCGCTGTTGTTTAGCGAACGGTTTTGCTCCTCGGTTTCGCCGATGATAGTTGTGGTGTTCAGACTGTTTACGATGATAATCGTATCGGGAGCGTTTATCTTCTCCAACTGTTCGTCGCTGATGCGTTTCAGATGCTTGACACTTGCGACCAACGAATCGAGACGCGATACGTTCGATGCCTCGGTTATGGCAACATCCAGACTCTCGTTAAGGCTCTCCATCGCCTTATTGACGTTGTCGCGGTAGTTATCCTCCGAGAAGACGACGACGTGCATCATCGCGATACTATGTTCGTGTGCCGATTTGAGCATAGAGTTTGCAATCTCCATATTTCGACGGCTGGCGGTCAGAATAGATTGGGTGTCGTTACTCATATCGTTCAACTCCAATAGAGCGATAACGCCGGCTGTCGAGAGCAGTGCGATAATGCTTATAAATGCAATAGTAACACGTTTGTTAATGCCTTTCATACCAATTTTTAATGCGTTATTTTTGCAAATGTACAAAAAAATCGGTTATGGTACTCTATTTTCTAGAAGAAAATATGCAGTTGGGGTAGATGTGACCTAAAATAGATGGGGCGACTACTTGATTAGCCACCCCATTGTTTTATGCAATTTTGCTACTAATGCCTTATCCGATTATGCGGCCAAGAACGTCGCCCGATGGCTCGATGTCGTAAATCTCTGCCTCGACGATTTTGTTTATAAACGCTCGGTCATAAGGCAGTTTTACCTTGACGTAATTGCCTGTAAATCCGCTCATTGTACCATTGCGTTCGGTGCTCTCGACCAACACCTCGACACGCCGTCCAACCATACGGCTGCAAAAATCGTAGTGCAGTTTTGCCGACAACTCCTCCAACCGTTTAACTCGTTGGGCGGCAATCGAAGGCTGTACCTTGTTTGGCAAATCAACCGCAGGCGTGTTGGCTCGCTCCGAAAATGGGAAGATGTGTAGGAACGACGGCTTCAAATCTGCAAGCAGATTGTATGTGTTCATAAAATCCTCTTCGCTCTCCGATGGGAAGCCGACAATTACGTCAATGCCGATAAAGGCGTCGGGCATAACCTGTCGAACGGCCTCGATTCGTTCACGAAATCGCTCGGCAGTGTAGCGACGACGCATCAATTTGAGAATGCGATTTGAGCCGCTTTGGATAGGGATATGGAAGTGTGGCTGAAATTTTGGCGAAGCGGAGCATATCTCCAAAATCTCGTCGGTCAGCAGATTTGGCTCGATGGATGATATGCGGTATCGTTTGATACCCTCAACTTGCGATAGGGCTCGCAACAAATCGGCAAAAGATTCACCCGTTGTTCTGCCGAAATCGCCGGTATTGACACCCGTGATAACAATCTCTTGTTGTCCGCCCGCAGCGATAGCCTCCGCCTCTCTTACACACTCCTCAATCGGGGCGTTACGACTTGCTCCTCGGGCGTTGTGAATAGTGCAGTACGCACAGCAGTAGTCGCACCCGTCCTGCACCTTCAAAAATGCGCGTGTGCGGTCGTTGCTCGAATAGGCCGAAAAGAATGAAACTATCTCGTCAGTGGTGCAAGAATACACCTCAACCTTTCCTTTAACTGATAATTCGACTACTCGTTTATATGTTTCGCCTTTATTGTTGTTACTCAATACGATATCAACGCCCTCTATTGCTGCAATTTCGTACGGTTTTAGCTGTGCATAACAACCCGTTACTGCAATGATTGCATTCGGATTACGACGGTGAATTTTGCGTATCAGATTGCGACATTTCTTGTCGGCGTGCTCTGTTACGGAGCAGCTGTTTATGATGGCAATATCGCACTCGGCAGAGGTCGATACACGAACGAATCCGCCCTCCTCGAAATGGCGGGCAATTGTGGAGCTCTCGGCGAAATTCAACTTGCATCCGAGGGTATGAAAACTTACTCTGTTCGGCACTTTTATTGTGTTTAATTCGAGTGCGAAGATACAAAAAAGGTTGCCAAAATGGTGCAATTCCACGAAAAAAGTGTAATTTTACGCGTTCAAATTATAGATAATGGAGTTTTTGACCGACATATTCGAGTACGATTATCTGCTGAATGCACTGATTGCCTGCATCTTGTCGGGCGTTGCGTGCGGTATTGTCGGCACCTATGTAGTCGCTCGTCGAATGGTCTTTTTGAGTGGTGGCATAACCCACGCATCGTTTGGCGGGGTGGGTATGGCTCTCTACTATGGACTAAATCCTCTGCTCGGAGCATTTGCGTTTGCTCTGTTGGCGGCGTTTGGCGTGGAGTACGCCTCGTCGAAAGGGCGTATTCGCGAAGATTCGGCTATTGGTCTGATGTGGAGTGTCGGTATGGCGGTCGGTGTTCTCTTTATGTCGATGCGTAGCGGCTATGTGTCGGGTGATTTGTCGAGCTACCTCTTTGGCAGCATTACGACCGTAACGAATAGCGACGTCTATGCGATGGCTCTGCTGACACTGTTTTTGCTGATTGGTACATCTTTGTGGTTGCGACCTGTGATGTATGTCGCTTTTGACCGCGACTACTCTCGCAGTGCCGATATCCCGACCGCTGTAATATCATACGTTATGGCGGCAGTTGTAGCGGTTACGATAGTCTTGTCGATTCGTATTATGGGTATCGTGCTGCTGATATCGCTTTTGACGATGCCGGCAATTATATCGAACGTGTTTGTTGGCTCTTATACGAAAATTGTGCCTTGTGCATCGCTGATTGCTACATTTGCATCGGTTGCGGGGCTTGTTTTGAGTTACTATTTTGAAATTCCTTCGGGTAGTGCAATAATATTTGTGCTAACTTTTACGCTTATAATAGTAAAACTATTATCTTTGCACCCGAAAAAAGTGATGTTCTGCAAATGAAAACCGTCTATAAACTGATATTGAAGTCATATTTGGGTCCTATGGTTGCGACCTTTTTCATCGTCATTTTCATCCTGATGATGAATTTCGTGTGGCGTTATATCGAGGATTTGGTCGGTAAGGGACTCGATGCGGGCGTGATTATCGAGCTGATAATGTACGCCACGGTGAATATGATTCAGATGGGTCTGCCGTTGGCGGTGTTGCTGGCTACGATTATGACAATGGGTAATTTGGGCGAGAATTACGAGCTGCTGGCTATGAAATCGGCGGGTATGTCGCTGATGCGTATCGTGCGTCCGCTTATTGCCATCGTGGTGCTGATTGCTATCGCAAGTTTCTTCATAATCAACAACTTGGCTCCATACTCCAACAAAAAGATGTTTAGTATTATCCACGACATCCAAAAGCAGAATCAGGTGTTGGAGTTTCAGGACGGACTCTTTTTTAACGGTATCGACAATATGAGTATTCGTGTCGAGCATCAGAATCCGGAGACCAAATTACTGACCAAGGTGCTTATCTACGACAACCGCTCGTCGGCCGGTAATATGACAACTACGGTTGCCGATTCGGGTTATATCCGATTGAGCGACGACAGACGCTATCTGCTGGTTACGCTCTATGCGGGTGAGACCTACGAATACACTCGCAACAGCCAGTGGTACGTCAAGAGTTCGTTGCGTCGCCACTCGTTCGACCGTCAGGAGGGTAAAATTCCGATGAAGGGTTTTGATTTTGAACGCTCCGATGCCAACCTTTTTGGTGGTAGCAGCCAGACACTCAATATTGTGGAGTTGCAATCGACAATCGATTCGTTGGAGACCGAGGTTAATCACACTACGGCGTTGGCGTATAATCCGCTGCTCCGTGAGCAGATTTTTGTGAAGGATGCCGATGCAATTGCTCCACCCGATACAATCGACGTAGATCGCTCTATGAAGATATACTCGAAGGTTGTGGTCGATTCGCTGTCGAAACTCGACACGCGTACAAAGCAGCGAGTTTGGAACTCTGCACGACAGAATGCAGTGGCTGCCCGCAACAGCTTCTCGTTCGACGAAACGACCTCGAAAGAGGCTCTCAACCACCTCTATCGCAACAAGAATGAGTGGCACCGCAAATTGGCATTGCCTGTCTCGATTTTGATATTCTTCCTTATCGGTGCCCCTCTCGGAGCAATTATCCGCAAGGGCGGTTTGGGTGTGCCTATTGTTATATCGGTCATCTTCTTTGTGATATACTACGTCATCAGTGTTTCGGGCGAGAAACTTGCCAAAGAGGGAACGTGGTCGTCGTCGCTCGGTATGTGGATCTCCTCCATTGTGCTGCTGCCGATAGCCATCTATCTGATACGCCAAGCGACCAACGACTCGGCTCTGCTCGATATCGATTGGTATATTGGCCGCTACAAAAACTACAAGGAGAAGATGTTAGCGAAGTTGCCTGAAAAGTGGCAACAGCGAATCGAGCAATTGGGCTCGTTGCCAAAGTTGAAACGTAAAAAGAGTAAGTAGAGATGAATCCCAAAGATTTACGGATAGTTTTTATGGGAACGCCCGAGTTCGCCGTTCCATCGTTGCGAGCATTGGTTACGGGCGGTTACAATGTTGTTGCTGTTGTTACGGTGCCTGACCGTGCCGCAGGTCGAGGTTTGAAGAGCCGTGAGAGCGATGTAAAGGTTGCTGCCCGCGAGTTGGGTATCGAGACTATTCTGCAACCCGAAAAGTTGCGTGATGAGGAGTTTGTGCAGGCTTTGCAGGCTCTGCAACCCGATTTGGGAGTGGTGATAGCGTTCCGAATGTTGCCGGAGGTGATATGGGCGATGCCAAAGTATGGAACATTCAATCTCCACGCCTCGCTGTTGCCGCAATATCGTGGTGCAGCACCGATAAATTGGGCGATAATCAATGGCGAAACAGAGACGGGTGTAACGACATTCTTGTTGAATCACGAAATCGATAAGGGTCAAATTATAGGTCAGCGTCGTGAGCCTATCTTGGAAGACGATTGCATAGGTACTCTCTACGACCGCTTGATGAATATCGGTACGTCGCTCGTGTTGGAGAGTGTCGATGCCATAGCCGAAGGTCGCATCAACCCGATTGAACAACCGCAGTCGGATGATAATTTGGCACCGGCACCGAAGATTTTTAAGGAGGATTGCGAGATTGATTGGTCGCGTTCGTGCCGTGAGATTCGCAACTTTGTGCGAGGCCTATCCCCATATCCCGCAGCGTGGTGTCGCCTGATACGCAATGGCGAGGAGGTTGCGACAATGAAGGTTTTCGCCGTTCACGTGCAGCAAAAGGAGGTCGCAGCGAGTGTCGGCTCGATACTCTGCGAGCGTAAGGGCGAGCTGGGTGTTGTGTGTGGCGACGGTGTCGTCTATTTCGACGATGTGCAGATGGCGGGTAAACGTCGAATGGCGATTGCAGAGTTACTGCTGGGCCTTCGCAATATCGAAGAGTGCCGTTTCAATTAGCAAGCGTTAGAGAGGGGTGTTGCACTATCTGTTTTATAGCCGACACTCCTTTTATATTTATACATCGTAATCACATATTTTGCAGGGGCGTTGGTGCTCTCTGTTTGTGGCATCTCCTGCTTTGCTTGTGTTAAAATCGGAGCTGCTTTTTTGTGTATCCTTTATAAGGTTGGGGGCGGCTGTTGACTGTGTGGTGGCGACCATCTGCCGATTAAATTGGTCGTGCCGATTGGGTAATTCCGAAAATAAAACCATTTATATATTCATTATTGGAATATTTATGCCATTATTTTATGCATAAACCTCGGCCAAGTGCTAAAAAATAACAATATTTTATCGGTTAAAATTTGGAATAAGTTGCGAAAGTAACTATCTTTGCGGTGTTTATTTCTTGTTTGCTTATATAGAATAAAAATTCTAAATAAATGAATAATAATTCCATTAAAGTGCAATTTGCCGAAGAGGAGCATACTAAATATGCCGAGCAGATTTGTCAGATGATTTATGAGTCCGCATTGCAGCGTGGAACAGGTATCGCAAAGCGTACACCGGAGTATATCTCGATGAAGATTACGGGCGGCAAGGCTGTTGTGGCTATAAAGGGCGACGAATTGGTCGGTTTTAGCTATATCGAGTGTTGGGGCCACGGCGACTATGTAGCCACCTCGGGTTTGATTGTAAGTCCTGCGTACCGCCACTTGGGTTTGGCTGCACAGATTAAGGCAAAGACCTTTGAATTGGCACGTTTGCGTTTTCCTTTTGCAAAGATATTCAGTATCACAACTTCGTTGCCGGTTATGAAAATCAATAGCCGTTTGGGTTACAAGCCTGTCACATTTTCGGAGTTAACCGACGATGACGAGTTTTGGCGTGGTTGCGAGGGGTGTTGCAACTACGATATTTTGCAACGCAACAATCGCCGAATGTGCCTCTGTACGGGAATGTTGTACGACCCAAAACAGCCATTGAAACAACAGTCGTTCCTGTCGCCATATTTGATGATGGCAAAGAACTATTTCCGCAAAATATTCCATTTGAAGTAAAACAAAAAAATATAGTAAAGTTATGGGAAAGAAGAGAGTTGTACTTGCATTCAGCGGAGGTCTCGATACCTCGTTTTGCGTTAAGTATTTAAGCGAAGAGAAGGGCTATGAGGTCTATACCGCCATAGCCAATACGGGTGGCTTTGGTGCTGCCGAGTTGGCTTCGATTGAGGAGCGTGCCTATCGTTTGGGAGCAGCCAAACACGCTACGTTGGACATCGAGCAGGAGTACTACGAAAAGAGTATTCGCTATATGGTCTATGGCAACGTATTGCGTAACGGAACATATCCTATTTCGGTGTCGTCCGAGCGAATTTTTCAGGCTATTGCAATTATCGAGTACGCAAAGAGCGTGGGTGCCGATTGTGTTGCACACGGCTCGACAGGTGCGGGTAACGACCAGGTACGTTTCGATTTGACATTCCAGATTTTGGCTCCTAATATCGAGATTATCACTCCTACGCGTGATATGACTTTGACTCGCGAGTATGAGATTGAGTACCTCAAAAAGTGTGGCTACGAGGCCGATTTCACCAAGATGGAGTACTCGATTAACAAGGGCTTGTGGGGTACAAGCATCGGCGGTGTAGAGACTCTGCACTCGGAGCAAACCTTGCCCGAGCACGCCTATCCAAGTCAGGTTGTCGAGCACGAGGAGCGTACGTTGAAACTCTCGTTCGTAAAGGGCGAGATTGCTGCCGTAGATGGCAAAGAGTTCGATAATAAGGTTGAGGCAATTCGTCATATCGAGTCAATCGCATCGCGTTACGGTATCGGTCGCGATATGCACATTGGCGATACCATCATCGGCATTAAGGGTCGTGTCGGCTTCGAGGCTGCTGCCCCTATGTTGATTATCGCTGCACACAAGATGCTCGAAAAACATACGCTCACCAAGTGGCAGCTCTATTGGAAGGATCAGATTGCTACGTGGTATGGTATGTTCTTGCACGAGGCTCAATATCTCGACCCTGTTATGCGTGATATGGAGGCGTTCCTCGAACATACGCAGGAGTGCGTAACGGGTTGCGTCGAGATTCGTCTGCGTCCGCTCGGCTATACGTTGGTGGGTGTTGATTCGACGTACGATTTGATGAAGACCGATTTTGGCGAATATGGCGAGGTCAATAAGGCTTGGAGTGCCGATGATGTAAAGGGCTTTACCAAAATCTTGGGCAACTCGATGAAGATTTACTATAATGTTCAAAAACGCAACGAGTAGTGATTAGAGTAGGTATCATAGGTGGTGCTGGTTATACGGCGGGCGAGTTG
>JAZRCC010000020.1:0-3450 GCA_045635405.1 Alistipes sp. | reverse complement strand
CTTGCTGCCGAAATCGAGGCAAAGCTTCGCCAAGAGATGAAGAGCCAAAAATAGAGCATAAGCAATGGATAACTACAACAGCAATGATGAAATCCTAATCGAGAGTGCGTGGAACGACCTTACGGAGTCGTGTCGCCGAATCTGCAAAACAGACGAAGATTGGAACTTCATTAAGCGTGCATTCTTCCTTGCGAAGGAGGCACATCAGGGGGTAAGACGTCGCTCGGGAGAGCCTTACCTCCTGCATCCTATTGCTGTTGCAAAGATTGTAATCGACGAAATCGGCTTGGGTGTCAAGTCGGTAGTCGCTGCACTACTGCACGACGTAGTCGAAGATACCGACTATACGGTCGAGGATATGGAGCGTATTTTCGGCTCCAAAATCGCATCGATGGTCGATGGCCTGACCAAAATGTCGGGCGTATTCAATGCCGACACATCAGCACAAGCGGAGTATTTCCGCAAGGTGTTGCTCACACTGTCGGACGACGTGCGAGTAATCTTGATAAAGATTGCCGACCGTCTGCACAATATGCGAACATTGGGCTTTATGCCCCAAGACAAGCAGATTAAAATCACGGGCGAGACCATACATCTGTTTGCTCCGTTGGCATATCGATTGGGACTCTACCCGATAAAGAGCGAGCTCGAAGACCTCTGTATGAAGTATCGCTTCCCAACAGAGTATGCCGAGATTTCGCGTAAGATTATGGAGAGCGACGCTGCCCGCAAGCAGTATATCGACAAGTTCTGTGCACCGATTATCGAGGTACTGAACCGTAACAATATACAGTACGAAATTTCGGGTCGTGTAAAGAGCATATACTCCATCTGGACAAAGATGCAACGCAAGCAGATACCATTCGAGGAGATCTACGATATATTCGCTATCAGAGTGGTGTTCAAAGCGTTGCCTTTCCCATCCGAAAAGACGCAGTGTTGGCAGATATACTCTTCGATTACCGATATCTACACCCCGAAACCCGACCGTCTGCGTGATTGGATAAGTATGCCAAAGGCAAACGGATACGAGGCTCTGCACTCAACCGTAATGGGCCCCGACGGCGAGTGGGTAGAGGTGCAGATTCGTACGCAGCGAATGGAGGAGATTGCCGAACACGGATTCGCAGCGCACTGGAAGTATAAGAAGGCAACCCTGTCGCAAAACGACGATGCGTTTGACAATTGGCTCCACAAGATTCGCGACGCCCTGAATGGCCCAACGGAGAACGCCGTGGAGTTCTTGGACAACTTTAAGTTATCGTTATATACCTCCGAAATCACGGTATTTACACCACGAGGAGAGCAACGAACTCTACCGTTTGGAGCTACGGCACTCGACTTTGCGTACGATATCCATACCAAGATTGGCAACAAGGCTATCGGTGCAAAAATCAACCACAAAATCGAGCCAATCACCAAGCAGGTAAAGTCGGGCGACCAAATCGAGATTATCACAGCCGACAATGCCCGCCCTCACGCCGAGTGGCTCGACGTTGTAACCACAACAAAGGCAAAGCAGGCGATTACGAACTACCTGAAACGTGAACGCCAGAACAATATCGAGTACGGTTTGAAGCTGTTCGAGCAGCGTTTGGCGGAGTTTAATATCACTATGAGTGGCCGTGTGCTACGCAAAGTGCTGCCGGCGTATGGCTGCAACAACAAAGATGAACTGTATAGCAAGATTGGTGCGGGAATCGTAAAATTGGATAATCTGGATAAGGTTCTCAAATCGAACTCCGCAAGCAAAATACTGAAATTCTGGAAGTTGTGGCGTGACAACTCCGACAAGAAGAACTACGACGAGGAGGTTGCAACACCGGAGGTCAGCACAACTCCTTCCGACGAATTTATTATCGCTTCGTGCTGCAATCCGCTGCCGGGCGATAGCGTTGCGGGCTTCAAAGACCCCACGACGGGGCGAATTATCGTGCATAAATCTTCGTGCAACGAACTCAATCGACTCGCATCGCTCTTTGGCAAGAACATCATCAAGGATCAGATTAAATGGTCGCAACACAAGGCGGTGTCGTACCTCTCGACCATCGAGTTGCGAGGAATCGACCGAATGGGCATTCTCTCGGAGATTACACGCATTGTTTCGGACGATTTCAGTATCAATATCCGCGAGGTTGGCATTCGTAGCCACGACGGCATTTTCGAGGGAAAATTGAGCATTTATGTGCAAGGAACAGATGCTCTGAATGCCATTATGGATAAGTTCCGCAAGGTAAAGGGCATCGAGCAGGTCAAACGAGGGGTAGATAATAGAGATTAGGAGGGTAGAGATGAGTACCACACTTATCATATTAGTCGCTGTATTGGTGTTGCGATTGATATCTTCGCTAATTAAGTTGATATCAATAGGCCCCAATAGTGACACCCCAAGCAGTGCAGAGGGGGACGATATGGCTACAAACACAGCAGAGGAGCCACCATACACCACGCCAACGAGCAGCGTAGCACCGCTATTGGAGAGCATTAAAACAGAGCAGAAAGCGGTAAAACAGCAAGTTCCTCGCAAACAAACGGCGACAACAACCGTTCACACCGCAACCCCAACAACCAGGTCTATGCGTGGAGCTGATAGTAAAACAGGTGAAAATAGCGGTGTTTTAGGCGAAATAGCCGATAATTTCGACCTCCGCAGTGCGGTTATATACTCCGAAATTATGACCCCGAAATTCAAAGATAACGAGTAAACTGTAAAAATAGACTATATGGCAACTATATTTTCGAGAATTATCGCAGGGGAGATTCCTTGCTACAAAGTGGCAGAGAACGACAAGTTCTTTGCGTTCCTTGACATCAACCCATTGGCAGCAGGCCACACGCTTGTCGTTCCGAAGTGCGAAACCGACTACATCTTCGACCTCGACGACGATATGCTGGGAGAGATGATGGTGTTCGCAAAAGAGGTTGCGAAGAAAATCAAATCATTTAGCCAATGCCGTAGGGTAGCAGTGGTGGTTTTGGGCCTCGAAGTGCCACACGCACACATACATCTTATCCCAATTAACAGCGAAAGTGATGTTGATTTCCACCGCGAAAAGCTGAAATTCACTCCGGAAGAGTTTGCAAAAATAGCAGCAGAACTGTCGAAGTAGGGGAGTTGTTAACAACTTTATAACGCCTTTATATTCAGCAATATAAGGGCGTTTTTATTTCTCTGCGCATCTCCATATTTAACATAATATAACGACTGCTGTTAAAATCATCATAAAATAGCAGGGTAGTTGATGGAAATAGTGTCAAAACGGACTATTTTCGGGCATTTGTTACATTTGTAATTACATCTGTAACGAATAAAATCTCTCAACATCTTCCTTTTTATACATTTGTAATATTAACAATGGCTGTTTTATGCCCTTATTCAATAACAATTGTAACAAACCTACATCACTTAATTGTGGTAAAATTTACCACAAAATACGGTAGTACAATTAT
>JAZRCC010000019.1:0-2474 GCA_045635405.1 Alistipes sp. | reverse complement strand
CGGTCGCACTCGTCGTAGAGGTACTGCGAGTGAGGACCCATAACCGAACGCACGGCATTCGCACCCATATCGCGGATAAGGGTTATATCTGAATTTATGTCCTCCTTGGAGAGGGCATTTCCCTTCGGCATACGATCGTGGCCATACACTACTCCGTGAACTCTTACGCGACGACCATTTATCGTAAACTTCTTCTCGGCAGTAACCTCGATTTTGCGGAAGCCGGTCTTCACCTCGACAATATCCTCACCAATGGAAACTCGCACGGTGTAGAGACTTGGCGAGCCAAGCGACCACAACTCCGCATTCTCAATCACAAACGGCACAGAGAGCAGATTACCGTCGATTTTAGCCTTCACGCTCTTTGTCAGCGAGACATAGCCATCAGGGGCAACAAAATCTACAGTAACATTGTGCTGAGAATCTTTGCGACCGAGCAACGCCACGTCCACACGACCCGAAACACGCTCCTTAGTAACCTCTGTTTGGTGTACCATAACACCATCGGTACCATAGTAGAGAGGCGAAACGGTGGTCTTATCGGCCACGATAAGCTCAACATCGCGATAGATGCCACCATAGACATTCTCCTCAACCGAAGTTGGGAGTACGTCGTTGCGATAGGTATTGCTTACAGCCACAAGCAACGTATTATTGCCGCCATAGGAGACATTGTCGGTTATCTCGAATGCAAACGCAGTGTAGCCTCCGAAGTGATCGCCGATATGGCGTCCATTCAGAAAGACATCGGCAACGCTCTGCACGCCGTGGAAGCGCAAAAAGAGTCGCTTACCCTGCCACTCGCTCGGGATATAGAGAGTTCGCTGATAGTTGGCCGAGGTTTGGCGATAGGAGCCATTGCCCACGAAGGCATCGAGATTCCAAGTGTGCGGCAAGGTTACCTCGCGAGCATTATCACTGGAATTCTCCTCCCTATAGAAGAACTGCCAACCACTATTTATCGAATATACTTCACGCGCCGAGCCTGAGATTACCACTCCGGCAAGAAGCGCCAAACATACCAAAAACTTTCTCATATCATCACGATTATTGTGCAAAGATAGGAATTTATAGAATAAATTGCTAACTTTGTACGACTATTAAAACGCTATTACTATGATTTTTTTCGATATTATAACTCTTGCCGTCATAGGCTGGATGATTTATAAGGGTCAAAAAGATGGTTTCGTTTCGCAACTGCTAGGCTTGATTGGCATCTGTATTGGAGTCTTTCTCGCCCTATCTTACGGCGAAATTGTAGGCTCTGCGCTCCGCATCGAGATGCAGTACGCCACAATAAGCGGTTTCGTCATCGTTTTGTTGGCGACCATTATTCTCATCTTTCTCGTGTCGAAGCTCATCACCAAAACCCTGTCGCTGATTAAGTTGGGTTGGTTGAATACTCTGCTCGGCATTGTATTCGCACTCTTCAAAGGACTTCTTGTGTTGAGCCTGCTCTATGCAGCAATTTTCGCCCTCAACACACGCCTACAGCTGGTAGAGCCTGAAAAATTCGACAGCTCGGTTTCATTCAATATCGTTCGCAAAGCAGCAGACCCACTAATTGACTATTGGGAGCAGACTAAACCTATCGAAAAACTCACAACACCAGAGGCTTAATCTATGCAGAGAATAGAAGGATTGGTAATGCGTGCCACGGGCAGTTGGTACGAAGTATTGCACGAAAACGAGATTTTGCGATGCCGTATGCGTGGCAAACTGCGTTTGCGTGGCGTTCGCTCGACCAACCCCGTAGTCGTGGGAGATACAGTGCACTGCGAGGCGGGCGACGATGGTGAATGGGTAATTGTCGATATTGCTCCACGCCAGAACTATATTATCCGTCGAGCATCGAACCTCTCGAAGGAGTCGCACATCATCGCTTCGAACATCGACCGCGCAATGCTAGTAGTAACGCTCGTTGAGCCAGTTACCGCCCTCGAATTTATAGATCGTTTCTTGGTTACCTGCGAGGCTTACAAAGTGCCCGTAACCATTCTCCTGGCCAAAATTGACCTTCTGCAGCAGACCCCCGAAGCTATCGAGGAGTTTCACCGCATCTACGAGGGTGCTGGCTACGAAGTTATCGACATATCGGCGACCAAGGGCATCGGCGTCGAGCGCGTAAAGGCGATGCTATCGGGCAAAACAACGCTCCTTTCGGGCAACTCGGGCGTAGGAAAATCCACACTTATCGGAGCAATAGACCCTACGATAGAGATTCGCACGGGCGAGATCTCCGACTCGTTCCACAAGGGCAAGCACACCACAACCTTCTCAACAATGTATCGCACGGCCGATGGCTTTATCATCGACACGCCAGGCGTAAAGGGTTTTGGCCTAATCGACATCGACGATAAGGAGTTGTGGCACTACTTCCCTGAGATGATTTCGCGCGCCGGCGAGTGCAAGTTTTTCAACTGCACCCACACCCACGAGCCTCACTGCGCCGTTGTTGAAGCGGTGAAAAACGA
>JAZRCC010000018.1:0-8094 GCA_045635405.1 Alistipes sp. | reverse complement strand
CGACTACTATCAGCCGGAGGTCTATCTGCCTACGACCGATACCTACATCGAAAAAGATCTCGCCATCAACGAGGAGATTGAACGAATGAGATTAAAGACAACTACTACGCTCTTGTCGGGTCGTCGTGATGTGGTTGTCGTGTCGAGCGTCTCGTGTCTGTTTGGTATTGGTAATCCGGCGGATTTCTATATGAACTCCATTCCGTTGGAGGTTGGCGATATCATCTCGTACAAACACCTTCTCTATCGTCTGGTTGAGGCGATGTACACACGTACCGAGCACGAACTCACGCCCGCAACATTCAGAGTTATGGGCGATACGGTCGATGTGATGACCGCAGTCGGTAATGCGTGCTATCGTATTACGTTCTTCGACAACGAGATAGAGTCGATACATCTTATCGATGCAGAGACAGGTCATAAGTTGGATTCGCTGCCATCGGTGACGATTATGCCGTCGAATATATTTGCCACATCGAAGGAGCGTATCGAGACGGCAATAGAGCAGATTAAGGTCGATCTCGAAAAGCAGATTGCAATGTTTGAACGTGAGGACCGCCTAATCGAGGCACGACGAATTAAACAGCGTGTCGAGTACGATATCGAGATGATAAAGGAGTTGGGCTACTGTCCCGGAATCGAGAACTATTCGCGATATTTCGATGGACGAAACGAGGGCGAACGTCCATTCTGCCTGCTCGACTACTTTCCGCGTGATATGCTCGTTGTTATCGATGAGAGCCACGTTACGATTCCGCAAATTCGTGCGATGTTTGGTGGAGATAGGGCTCGCAAGGAGAACCTTGTCGAGTATGGTTTTCGACTGCCCGCCGCTCGTGACAATCGCCCGCTGACATTCATCGAATTTGAAAATATCGTACGCGAAGTCCTGTATGTGAGTGCTACGCCAGCCGATTATGAGTTGATTCGTTGCGAAGACTACACCTTCGAACAGATTGTGCGTCCTACGGGCTTGACCGATCCGCCAATGGAGGTGCGTATGTCGGTCAATCAGGTCGATAACCTTTTGGAGGAGATAAACAAGACGGTAGCTGTGGGCGATAGGGTAATCGTTACCACAATCACAAAGCGAATGGCGGAGGAGTTGTCGAAATATTTGGAGGATGTGGGTATTCACAGCCGATATATACACTCCGATGTTCCGACACTCGAACGTGTAGAGATTCTCAACGAGTTGCGAGAGGGCAAGATTGATGTCCTAATCGGTGTAAACCTTCTGCGAGAGGGTATCGACTTGCCGATGGTGTCGCTCGTTGCTATTATCGATGCCGACAAGGAGGGTTTGTTGCGTAATGCTCGTACCATTATGCAGATTGCCGGTCGTGCTGCACGTCACGCAAGTGGTCGTGTGATTATGTATGCCGATGTTGTGACCGATTCGATGATGCAGTCGATAAACGAGGCAAATCGTCATCGCGAGGTTCAGGTGCTCTACAACCTCGAACGAGGTATTACACCAACACAGGCAGCCGAGAATAGACCCGATGAAGAGGATATTATCAAGGTTGCGGATGCCGATATCCACGAGAGTTTCGAGGCCCAGACTTTGGCAAATATGTCACGAGGTGTTACGATGTATGCAGCCGATACGGTGATGCGTGTTCAGCCAAACCTCAATCAGTTGGAGAACTTCATTAACGAGGCGAAGCGAAGAATGGAACTCGCAGCGGCAAATCTCGACTTTATCGAGGCGGCAAAGCAGCGTGATATTATGTATGAGATGCAGCGTCGCCGCAACGAACTCGACGATATTTAGTCGATGCGGTCACATCGCGAAGCAAAGGTGTAGTATCGCCCGATAAGGTAGCTGTATGTCGTGCAGATTATTGTCGTCAATACCTTCGATGGCGTAGCCCAGACACCGCAATATTCAACCAAAAACTTCATCGAAACATAGTTCAACAGAATCGATATCGCTACCGACATAGCGTATCGCATAAGTTGCCTATTGGTCGATAGGGTAAAGACCCGAAAGGCAACATTGCGATTGAGCCAAAAGCCGTAAAAGAATGTAATCGGAAAGACGATAGCGAGCGATAGGATGTGAGGTGATATGGTGACAAAGCCCAAATCTACAAAGCGTTTGGCCACGATGTAGTGATATATTACAAAGTACCAAACGGCATCCATTGCCATATTGAACACACCGCAACAGCCATACCTGAATATTTGCGGGGAGACCAATCGGGAAATTGGTTTTATGTATAGCCGCTCAATCAGGGCTATTATGTGTGCCGCAATCCCCATTATCTATTGGTGTATATCCACACCTCGCCAAATTTTTTGTCGGAAGCCTTCAATGTTGCGACGATGGTAGCCAACTCACGGCGGGTTGCAGCTGTTGCAAGAGCCACCATATAGCGACCCTTGTAGTTGTATATTCGAATAGAAAGGTCGCTGTACTCTGCTGTCAAAGCTTTCGCATAGCTAATGGCGTTTGCAACCTCGCCATACACACCCCATACGGCATAGCTTGCATTGGCCTCCATATCGATAGGTGTGAGGTTATCTTCTGCCACCTGCGGTGCTGCGGGAGTCGTAACCGGCTCGGCTTGGATTGTTACCTCTGCCGTTGCCTCCTCACGAGGCTCTGTATATACGGTTGCAGTTACTCGTTTTTCGGACGATTGAGCCTCGGCATTCTCTGCATTGGAAATGTCACGCTGCGTAACGCTACTCTTATCCATTCGTCGGGAAAATGCCTCTTCCGACTCTACTATATAGTATGCCGAGCCTATGGCGAATAGTATTGACAGCGTTGCAATCGAATAGAATATGTAGTGCGTGCGTGGACGAAGTTTTACAACATCTATTTTTGGCGATAGGTTGAGCTTTGCTGCAAACTCTGTATCGGGGACAAAGCGACCATCTTTGATTGTGCCGACACCGCCTATGGTGACTGTGTTATCCTTCGAGGTCTGCTGTCGCCACTGCTCGTATATGCTATCGGCACGCTCTGCGGGGATAGCTGCAACCTCGGCAATGCAATCGATGAGCGATATGCCACGCTGCTCTTTCGAGAATGTTATGGAGTTGTGCGGTGCTGCAATGCGTTTGGATGACAACTTCTTTGCGGCAATACGTGCAAAAATCAGCGAGCCAATGCGGGGTAGATATACGCTCTCGCTTCGGCACAATGCATTTCGAATTAACGAATTAACCTGTTCAATCATCTCTTTTTGAATCTTTTTGTACTCTTTGGCATCTGCTGCTTTGCCGTTCCGATAGGTTTGCTATCGTTGTTGGCAATGTCGCCCGATGCAGGGCGTGACAATCCGTGCCATATAAAACCGATGCCCAAAAGTATGAACGGAACACTCAACCATTGACCCATATTGAAGGTCATACCCGATTCGAAATCGACCTGATTTACCTTGATAAACTCGATGATAAATCGGGTGAAAAATATGCCAATCATCGCCAATCCGAACAAGACTCCACGGCGATATTGCGTGCGACTGTATCGGTATAAGATGAATAGAATTGCAAATGTTACCAAATAGCACAACGCCTCATAGAGTTGAGTCGGATGGCACGCCTGCATCTGCTCGATTGGAGTGCCGGCAGGGTAGAGTCGAACGAACTTGAAGCCCCACGGCATATCGGTGGCATTGCCGATAATCTCCGAGTTGAAGAGGTTGCCAAATCGGATAATGGCTCCGCTCAATGGTGCAATGATTGCCAATCGGTCGAGCATCCACACTCGTGGCATCTTGTATTTGCGACACCATAGCAGTATGGCGGTGATGATTCCGATGGTCGCACCGTGACTTGCCAGACCACCATTGCGTAACTCGGTGATTATCGCCCAAGGCTTTGCCAAGTAGTAGTCGGGCTCGTAGAATAGACAGTGACCCAAGCGAGCACCAATCATTGTGCCGAGTGCAATGTATATGAATGCCGAGTCGGCAAGTGATGTCGATAGACGCTCGTGCTTACAAAAATATGTAAAGAGCCACGCTCCAACAAGCAGAGCCGCTGCCCACATAATGCTGTAATATCGTATCTCGAAATCTCCTATCGAAAATATTACGGGGTCAAAGTCCCAAACTATAATGAGCGGTTTCAACATCGTACAACTACTATAAATTTACCTTTTTGAGTGTGAATGTGAAGGTACTGCCCTTACCCAATTCGCTACGAACAGATACTCGCTCGCCGTGGTTTTCGATAATGTGCTTAACGATTGCAAGACCGAGACCCGTACCACCCTGCTCACGCGAACGACCCTTGTCGGTGCGATAGAAACGCTCGAATACGCGTGGAACATCGCCCGCTGCAATGCCGATACCGTCATCCTCGACCTCGACCAAAATCTTGTCGTACATATCGCGGCACGTTACCTTTGTCGTTCCACCCTCTTTACCATAGTTGATAGAGTTGGAGATAAGGTTTTCGATTACCTGACCGATGTAGAACTTATCGCCCGAAGCCCAGAATCGCGATGGGAGATTTGCCGAATCCTTCACAATGAGCGATATGTTGCGTTTAGAGGCTGCCATCTCGGCCTGCTCGGCACACTCGCGAGCCAACGCCACAACGTCGAAACTCTCGTATTTAACCTCGTTCATATCGCTATCCAATCGGGAAATGGTGTCCAAATCGCGGATGATGTTAATCATTCTCTCAACACTCTTCTCGGCACGCTCCAAATATTTGCGATTGACCAACTCGTCCTCCAAACCGCCATCGAGCAGCGTGGAGATGTAGCCCTGAATATTGAAAATTGGGGTCTTTAACTCGTGTGCAACATTTCCGAGATACTGTTTGCGGAAGTTTTCTGCATCCTTCAAACGAGTAATCTCCTTGTCGTTGTCATCTGCCCAATCGTGCAACTCCTTCGAGATATTCTCGACACGCTTATCTTTGAGAGCTCCAACGATTTCGCCGGTGTGAACATCGCGCGACAGTACCAACGAGTAGATAGGTCGCAGTTTGTAGGCGACGTATTTTACCATTGCCCATAACGTAAATAGCGATATGAGAACAAAGATGCCGAGCGATATGAGTAGGACAATCCACCACTCTACGTTGAAGATAATCAATACGATGGCCGTGTATATACCGGCAACCATTCCTACGAGCCAAGAGGCAAACTCTTTTGTTTTGATACGTACCATATTCTTATAGTTTTTTATGTTTAACGAATAAATGACATTATTGCTTTAATTGTGTAAACTTTTCTTATCTCCATTACGTTTATCATCTGTCTATCCGCTTCACGGTCTGTTACGAGCGTCATCCAAGGGCCCGTGCCTCGGTGGACTTTGCGTGCCACGACGTGCGTTCCGAAGGCGATGATGTTCAAACTGCCGTGCAGTATGGTCTCCGGAGTGCCCTCCTTTACAAAGAGGACACTTCCTGCGTGTATTATATCGCCCATATCGTAGTATGGGTAGCGAATAGCAAAGTCGTAATCCTCCATAAAGAGCATCTGCAAATGCTCTTTTGGCACGAATTTTTCGGAGTCGAGAATATCGTCCAAATCACACTCGTAGTATGGTATGGTGCGATAACGCGAATTTTCGACATAGATGTTACCAAAACCCGTTGCCAACCACGTTAGACTGTATTGTGGGAAGTGGCGACAAATACGCTCTGCCATCGCTATCGATATTCCGCACTCTCGACGCTTTATCGGGAGAATAAAATCTCCGTTTCGTGACAAACCGATATGTTTCGAGAAATCGGGGATAGTCAAGCCGGATGCGTTGATTACCATCTCCATCCTCTCCCAAGCCAGATTTCTCTCTATTGCGGTATCGTTATTTGCCATTTAACATTTTTTTTTGCATCTTTGCAGCACGGTTCCGTAGTTCAATGGATAGAATATAAGATTCCGGTTCTTACGATGGAGGTTCGAATCCTCTCGGAATCACGCGTGGGTTGCTCCATTTTGCGGGCGACCCATTTTTTATTCACCCTCTCATTTTGCGGATGCGTTGCTGCCATTTGCTTCATTTAGCAAATGTAATGAAAAATTTTGCAAAAACGATATAAAAAATACAATAGTTGTAAATTTTTATAAAAAATGTTGTAATTTTGCAATAAGATAGTCAAAAATAGACGTGAACGACCATAGAATATACCAGAACGATTGCGACAACGAGTTTGAGAGCCGAATTCGCCCTCAACAACTCGATGCCTTTTCGGGCCAGGATAAGATAGTAGAGAATCTGCGAATCTTTATCAAAGCGGCCCTGATGCGTGGCGACTCGCTTGACCACGTACTTCTGCACGGACCTCCCGGTTTGGGCAAGACCACACTTGCAAATATCATCGCCAATGAGATGGGTGCCCAGCTGAAAGTTACGTCGGGTCCTGTCCTCGATAAGCCCGGCGATTTGGCAGGTTTGCTGACCAACCTCTCGGAGGGCGATGTGCTGTTTATCGACGAGATACACCGTTTGAGCCCTATCGTAGAGGAGTATCTCTACTCGGCAATGGAGGATTATAAAATCGACATTATGCTCGATAAAGGCCCATCGGCTCGCTCGATTCAAATCGAGTTATCTCCATTTACGCTGATTGGTGCTACGACCCGAAGCGGTCTGCTTACCTCGCCATTGCGTGCCCGATTTGGTATAACGTGCCACTTGGAGTATTACGACGCTTCGATACTCAACCGTATCGTAAAGCGTTCGGCTGCAATTTTGGGTATGGAGATAGACGATAGTGCCGCTACCGAGTTGGCACTTCGCTCGCGTGGTACACCCCGTATCGCCAACGCTCTGTTGCGTCGAGTGCGTGATTTTGCAATGGTTAAGGGTGGCGGATATATCGATTTGGAGATTACCCGTATGGCACTCAATGCACTTAATATCGACTCGCGAGGTCTCGATGAAATGGATAATAAGATTCTCTCGACCATCATTGCAAAATTCGGCGGTGGCCCTGTTGGCCTCAATACGATTGCCACAGCGGTCAGCGAGGAGGCGGGAACACTCGAAGAGGTCTATGAGCCATTTTTGATTAAGGAGGGTTTCCTGAAACGAACTCCACGAGGTCGTGAGGTTACCGAGTTGGCATACAGACACCTCGGTCTGGATATCGGGGCAAAAGATGGAGAGTTGCAATTTTAGCACAACTTTTTAGGACGGGCGACATATTTTGAGTGTTGCTCGTTTTTTTTGAGGAAAATATATCCCGATTTTTTTGGCACATTAATCGATTAGTTGTTATCTTTGCGACAATGATTGATAGAGAGACAGTAGATAGAATCTTTGCGGCAGCCGATATTGTCGAGGTTATAAACGATTATGTGACACTCAAACGCAAGGGTGTCAATTATCAGGCGTGTTGTCCGTTTCACAACGAGAAGACGCCTTCGTTTAAGGTGTCTCCGGCAAAAGGTGTCTTCAAGTGCTTTGGATGTGGTAAGGCGGGTAATGTTGTGAATTTTGTTATGGAGCACGAGCAGCTGACCTATCCGGAGGCGTTGAAGGTTGTTGCCAAAAAGTATGGTATCGAAGTCCGTGAGAAGGAGCTAACCGAGGAGGAGCTGCGACGTAACGACGACCGCGAGAGTATGTTTATACTCAACTCGTGGGCTGCCGACTACTTTGCAAAATATCTCCACGAAGATGAAGAGGAGGGTATTCCTATCGGTATGTCGTACTTCTGTCAGCATCGAGGTTTTACAAGAGAGACTATCAAGAAGTTCGGCTTGGGAATGTGTCCGAGTCGCAACTCGAAGATGACAAACGATGCGTTGAAGGCGGGCTACAAAGAGCAGTTTTTGCTTGCAACGGGTCTCTCGATAAAGAGTGATGATGGTTCGCGTATCTTTGACCGCTTCCGTGAACGACTTATCTTCCCTGTTCATAATATGTCGGGACGTATCGTGGCGTTTGGCGGACGAACGATGCGAACGGATAAGAGTGTCGCAAAATATCAAAATTCGCCCGAGAGCGAGATATATAGCAAAAAGAACGAACTGTACGGTCTGTTCTTTGCTAAAAAAGCAATTCAGCAGAACGACTATGTTATTATGGTCGAGGGATATGCCGACGTTATCTCAATGCATCAATCAGGTATCGAAAATGTTGTGGCGTCGTCGGGAACATCGCTTAC
>JAZRCC010000017.1:0-9420 GCA_045635405.1 Alistipes sp. | reverse complement strand
CAACTTGGTAGGCTGTTACCCCCTGCTCGTATTCACGAATCGAGCCATCGGGAAACTGAACTTTAATCATAACTCTTTTTAATTTATTTTTTGTTTTGCGAATCGGCACGACCATCGCCCGACCCCGACACCTTCGCAGCTCCACAATAACGAGACGGATTACTGCTCAATTATGCCCTTTTTTACTCCTAATCTTTCACCTCAATCTCTGCCAAATCCTTTGCCGAGACATCGCGACCCTTATCACGCTCGAAACGCTCCAACGGATTGCGGCTCCACTCGGCATAGCGACGGCGACGACGCACCGTATCCAGAGCCATATAGATTGCATTTCGCATCGATTGTGCATCGGCTACGCCACGACCTGCAATATCGTATGCCGTACCGTGGTCGGGCGATGTGCGGACAATCGACAAGCCGGCGGTAAAGTTCACACCATCGGGCGACAACGCCTTGAATGGAGTAAGCCCCTGATCGTGATACATCGCCAACACCGCATCATACTTTGCGTAGCCTCCGCCTGCAAACAGACCATCTGCCGAGAGTGGACCGAAAGCCAATACACCCTCTTCGTACGCCTGCAAAATTGCCGGCTTTATAATCTCCGGCTCCTCGTTACCCAAAGCTCCACCATCACCGGCGTGAGGATTCAACGACAACACAGCAATACGAGGCTCAACGATACCGAAATCGGCTTTCAAAGTCTGACGCAGTGCCGATAACTGTTTCGCTATCTTCGCGGTCGAGAGTGCCGAAGCAACCTCGCCGACCGGGATATGCACGGTAGCCAACGCCACACGCAGCATATCGCTACACATAATCATCATCGACTCACCCTCGAACTTCGACTCGAAATATTCGGTATGGCCAATAAAGCCAAAATCGGCAGCCATCATAGCCTCCTTGTTGATTGGTGCAGTTACAACCGCTGCCAATGCACCCGCTGCCAAATCTGCCGATGCCGCTTCGAGAGCCGCCTGTGCAGCCAACGCACCTTCACGAGTAACTTGACCAACCTTTATTGGGAGTTCTCGCTCGCCAACCTCAACCAAATTCAGAGCACCGTGTCGAGCCGACTGTGCCGATTGGCAGATATGGAACGATGGTAGCTCCAGCCCCTCGATACGTTCGGCGTAGTATTGTGCAGCGTGACGCGAGCCATATATGACCGGCGTAAACAGCTCCAAAATCGTAGAATCGGCGAAGGCTTTGAGAATAACCTCCCAGCCAATTCCGTTGGTATCGCCCTGCGTAATGCCTATTTTAACTCTATAATCAGCCATCTTCTATCACATTTGAACTACAAAGATATATTTTTCTTTGTCAATAATTAAAATTATTGCCAACTTTTTTACACACTACCCACAAAAAAAAGATTACCAACCGCCCGCTACCCACCCGACAAGTGGTATAATGGCACGTTTGGCAATCTATTTTTTAGTTATTTTTGCTCGAACAAACTCGCTCTAAAAGTGCGTTACGCTCTTGCCGACAATTGCCGACAAGAGGTTATTTGCTGCCGACGATGCACCGATACGGAACAGGTCGGTAGTGAGCCACTCCTCGCCCAAAATCTCCTCGACAATGGTGTAGTAGAGTGCTGCATCCTCCGGCGTACGAACACCACCCGCAGCCTTGAAGCCGACCTTACGACACGTCTGCTCATAGTAATCCTTAATCGCCTGACACATAACAACTGCCGCTTCGGGAGTTGCTGCGACATCGATTTTACCCGTAGAGGTCTTGACGAAATCGGCACCTGCCAACATCGAAACGAGCGACGCCCTGCGAATCAACTCCGGCGATTTCAAAGCACCTGACTCAATGATAACCTTCAAAATCACATCTTCGCCCATCTCGCCACGTATCACCTCGACCTCGGCAGCAGCCTCATCGTAGTGACCCTGCAACATCTTGCCGACATTCAGAACGATATCTACCTCGTCGGCTCCATTCTCTACGGCCATTGCAACCTCCAAAGCCTTCACCTCCAAGAATGTTTGCGACGAAGGGAAACCTCCTGCTACGCTTGTTATTCGCATCGGTGTGCCATCGATAGCCAGACCTACGGTCTCAACAAACGATGGATAGACACAAATCGAGGCAACATTTGGCACATCGGGATAGGCCTCGGCAAAGGTCACCGTACGGCGGGCAAAATCTGTTACCGACTCAACCGAGTCGTTGCAGGTCAGCGTAGTCAAATCGACCGCCGACAAGCAGAACTTATAGACATCCGTACGATAGTTTCGCTCGGCCGCCTTTTTGATAGCTGCAACCTGCTCGGCAACACTCTCAACAGTCGCCGCCTCGGCATAGCCCTTCAAAATCTCAATATACTCCATAATTGATTGTGTGTTAATTTTCGCTTACTGCACAAATATACGAAAATATTTTGATTATTTGATATTTCGCACGTTTTTCTCCCACTCCCACGCCGATTTCAGCGTCTCGTCGATGGTTCGCTCCGCCTTCCATCCAAGTTCGGCATTTGCCGTCGAGGTGTCGGCCCAAACTGCTACCACATCGCCCGCACGACGAGGTGCAACGCGATAGTTTAGTTTCAAATTATTAACACGCTCAAACGACTCTACAAGCTCAAACACAGACACTGCACGTCCTGTGCCAACATTGAACACCTCGTAATCCTCTTTGCAACGCTCCTCGACCATTCGCTTAACAGCTGCCACGTGGGCACGAGCCAAATCTACGATATCGATATAGTCACGCAAGCACGAGCCATCGGCCGTAGGATAGTCGTCGCCAAATATCGACAAGCACTCACGCACACCTGCCGCAGTCTGTGTGATGTAAGGCACCAAATTCTGCGGTACACCACGAGGCAACTCACCTATCAGAGCCGACGGATGGGCACCGATAGGATTGAAATATCGCAGTGCGATACCACGCAACCCCTCGTATGCGGTCGAGGCATCACGCAAAATATCCTCGCACATCTGCTTCGTATTGCCATAAGAGCTTGTAGCCGGTTTGCGTGGCGTAAGCTCCGTTACAGGCAACTCGTCAGCCTCGCCATAGACCGTAGCCGAAGAGGAGAAGAGTACATTGTGACGGCCATACTCACGCATCAAATCGACCACGTTCATAAACGACAAGAGGTTGTTGCGATAGTACTTCATCGGATTTTCGACCGACTCACCAACCGCCTTGAATGCAGCAAAATGTATTACCGAATCAAAGTCGTACTGCTTGAACACCTCGGCAAAAGCCTCCTTATCGCAACAATCGACCTCAACACAAGGGATGTCGCGACCCGTGATACGGCGAACGCCCTCAACACCCGAATGGTCCGAATTGGAAAAGTTGTCGGCCACAACTACGTCGAAGCCTGCGTTGATAAGCTCAACGGCGGTGTGCGAGCCAATGTAACCCGCTCCACCCGAAATCAAAACACATTTTTTATTCATCTTGTTCAAAGTATTAATAATCTTCCGTAAAATCTGTTGCTGACGCAAAAAATCGCCACAACAGAGGACAAAGTTATATTTTTTTTTCTAATTTTGTATCGTTAATCATATTTTTCTCGACTATGAATATTCTGACAGCCGAACATATCACAAAACGATTTGCGGCACATACAGCACTCGACGACGTAAGCATCGCCATCCCGCAAGGGTCGGTATATGGTCTGCTTGGCCCAAACGGAGCGGGCAAAACCACTCTCATCCGAGTAATAAATCGCATTACGGTGCCCGATAGCGGCAGTGTCACATTCGACGGACGACCAATTACGGCCGACGATATCGCTCTCATTGGTTATATGCCCGAGGAGCGTGGCCTATACAAAAAGATGAAGGTTGGCGAGCAGGCTCTCTTCCTTGCACGGCTGAAAGGACTCTCGCGACACGAGGCTCTGACACGCCTGAAATGGTGGTTTGAGCGACTCGGTATCGAGGATTGGTGGAACAAACGCATCGAGGATCTATCGAAGGGTATGGCCCAAAAAGTGCAGTTTATCACCACCGTACTGCACACCCCGAAGTTGCTCATATTCGACGAGCCTTTTTCGGGTTTCGACCCAATCAACGCCAACCTGCTCAAAGAGGAGATTTTGCGATTGCGTAGCGAGGGCGCGACCATCATCTTCTCGACCCACAATATGTCGAGCGTTGAGGAGATTTGCGACCATATCACACTGATTAACAAGTCGAAGAATATCCTTTCGGGCAATGTCGAGCAGATTCGCCACAGCCACGGCAGCAACATCTTCACCGTGCAGTTCCGAGGCGACACCCAACTATTCGCCACAAAAGCTGCCGAAATTTGCGAAATTTTGGGTTGCGAAAACGACCTAACGGGTATGACAAACGCCAAAATTCATATCGAAAATGACAACGATGTGCGAAACGTAATTGCCGTACTCAACGAGGCGGTCGAACTGCGTAGTTTTACCGAAATCATCCCAAGTATGAACGACATATTCATTCGTGCTGTAAACGGAACGCTTAACAACTAAAGGACTCTGACTATGAATAAGATAGGATTGATAATCGCTCGCGAATACAAAGAGCGTGTATATAAAAAATCGTTTATCTTCACCACGCTGCTTATGCCCATATTGATGCTCGCTATGGGTGTCGCTCCGACGCTTATTATGATGTTTGCCAAGAGCGATGCACGCGAGTTGTCGGTAATCGACCGCAGCGGTATAGTTTTCGACCGTTTGGAGGCGACCGAAAATGTCACTTTTGTCAAAGCCGCAAGCGACGACCTGCAAGAGGAGCTGAAACGCTCGCTGACTGCCGAGGAGTTTGGCGTGTTGTATATCGGCGAAGATATTATTCAAAACGAGAGCAGTGCCCAACTCTACACCAACTCATCGTCGTCGCTGATGATTGAGTCGGATATCACGCATCAACTCAACGAGTTAATCGAGTCGGAGCGTTTGAAGGCCTACAACATCGACAATCTCAAAGAGATTATGGACAAGGTCGAGGCAAATGTCTCGCTTACGACATTCCGCAATAGCGACGAGACCGACAGCAAAGCCTCTTCGGCTGCGGCATCGAGTATTTTGGGTATGGTTCTCGGCTTTGTTTTGTACTTCTTCCTCGCCATCTACGGAAGTATCGTAATGCAGAGCATTATCGAGGAGAAGAGTTCACGCATCTTGGAGGTATTGGTTGCGACCGTTAAACCATTCGATATGATGATGGGCAAGATTTTGGGCGTAGCAGCCGTAGCAGCGACACAGATTGCCGTTTGGGGCGTTCTGCTTATCATCCTTTCGGGTGTCATTCTACCGGCAATGCTACCTACCGATTTGATTGCCAACATCGAGGCTGCAAAGGCAGGTGCTGACCTCACTGCGATGGCTCAACAGGGGGTCGATACAGAGATGATAACTGCGGTAGGCACGATGCTCGATACGGGCTATATTACCCGCCTTATAGTGCTGATGTTGCTCTTTATGATTGGCGGATTTTTGCTCTATGCTGCAATGTATGCAGCAGTCGGAGCAAGTGTCGATCAAGCACAAGATGCTCAACAACTTACCATACCTATCACAATGCCTATCATCATAGCATTTGTGACCACTACAATGGTTATGAACGACCCAAATTCGACCTTTGTCGTTTGGTGCTCGATGATTCCGTTTACATCGCCAATCGTGATGATGGCACGCATTCCGAGCGACATCCCGACTTGGGAGATTGTGGTGTCGTTGCTACTGCTCTATGCAACTTTTGTGGTGACGGTGTGGTTTGCCGGCAAAATCTATCGCATCGGTATCTTTATGCACGGCAAAAAACCTACGCTCAAAGAGTTGTGGCGTTGGACAAAGTATTAGTCGAAATCGCCGCATAGAGATAAAATACAGAGGCTGTTGCAATGGATTTGTTCGTTGTGGCAGCCTCTCTTTATTGCTAGCATTATCCCAATGACGACGAAGCCCAAATAAAAAATTTTGCACCTACGGTGCATTTACTTTTTACTTTCGATAATAATTCCTAACTTTGTCGAGAATTGTTTAACCGAACTACTCAAATGGAGCAAATCTCAAACACAATACTATCATTCATAGAGACATACGGCTGGGTAAATATATCCATCACCGCCACAGCCCTCATCCTTGCGATAGCCGATATCATCTGCTTTTGTCACTACGGAGCACTCTCTTCGTTCAGGCTTGTACGTCGTCAGCAGATTAGAGAGGAGGAGCCTCCTGTGTCGGTCATTGTGCCGATGATGTCCGAAAACAACCACTACATAGACGAGACTCTCCACTTGCTGCTCGAACAGGATAAGCCTAACTACGAGGTTGTGGTGGTCTATGTTGGTAATAATACCAACTTCTACGCCGACCTCGAACAGTTGAAGCAGAACTATCCGCACCTGCACACCTCGCACATATCGACAGCATATCCACTCACCAACAAAATGGTCATCAACGTGGGTATCAAAGCTGCCGTCAACGAGCATATCATCATCACCACTCCCGAAGCGGCTCCCGACTCAAATCGCTGGTTGTCGCTTATGGCAAAGGGATTTTTGTATGGCGACATCGTCGTGGGATACTCAAATTGGAAGGTGCTGAATGGTTGGCGTAACAGATTGTTCCGAAAGTACCGCTTCGGAGAGATGATTGTGTGGTTAAATATTGCCATCCGTGGAGGTTTTATCAAAGCCTCACGCAACAATCTCGGCTTTACGAAGTCGCTCTATATGCAAGTTCGTGGATTCAACTATCTCGGCTACAATGTTGGCGAAGATGATATCTTTATCAAGAATATCGCCACCGAATCGAATATCAGCGTCATCATTACACCCAACGCCCGAGTTAGCGAATCGGCAGTAAACAATATCGGTTGGTGGCGTGATATGGTTCATCGCAATGGTGTGACTCGCCAATTCTTCTCCTTTGGCGAACGCCTATGCGAAGATATCGAGATGATTATCCGCACGTCGCTCTTTGCGGCGTCCATCGTCACGATGATTTACCTCCCTGTGGCATTAAAGATTGCGGTTGCAGCAGCCCTCCTGTTGCGTTACATTATTGCAGCGTGGCAACGTAGCCGCATTGCTCATCGATTGGGCGAAAACGGACTCCACTGTTGGGGCATACTATACGACATCGTCGAACCGCTCATACGTCTGTTTATACGTATGACACAACCTAAACGCGAGAGCGAATGGAGATAAAGGAGTATCAACAATACGACGACCGCACGCTTATTGCTATGGTAATCGAGGGCGACAGCCGTGCCTTCGAGCCACTATTCACACGCCATAAGGATGCTATTTTTGCGATGCTTATCAAGCGTGCCGGCAATAGCGACGATGTCGAAGATTTGATGCAGGAGGCCTTCACAAAAGCGTTCATCAACATCAATCGCTACAATCCGTCGTATGATTTCGGGGCGTGGATTTGCACCATCGCAAAGAATGCGTTGGTCGATTTCAACCGTTCTCGACGCTCCAAGGCACTGAATCCCGAGGTAAATATTCCGTTAGAGGGTCGTCAGACTGCCGCAAACAGTCCAACCCCCGAAGAGAGCATTATCAACGCCCAACAGCAGGCTCAAATCGATAAGTATATCGCCCTTCTGCCAGAGGATTATCGCCAAATTTTCACCCTGCGTTTTATCGACGAATACTCCTACGAGGAGATTGCCGAGGCACTCGATATGAAGTTAGGCACGGTTAAGACCCGCATATTCCGAGTGCGTTCGATGATGTGCAACCTGATTACGGAGGGTAACAAAATATTTTAAGCAGCACGATGATTTACGACCACCACATAATCGAAGAGTATTTCGACGACCTGACACCGCAGCAGCTCGCCCAATTCGAGCAGCTCTATGCAGCCTATGCCGAGTGGAATGTCCGTATCAATGTCATTTCACGCAAGGATTTCGACTCGCTCTATCTGCACCACGTTCTGCACTCGCTCGCCATAGCCCGTGTATGTCGCTTCAACGATGGTGCCCGAATTGTCGATGTTGGATGTGGAGGTGGTTTTCCGAGCGTTCCGCTTGCAATACTCTTTCCACAAGCACACTTTACCGCCATCGACTCGATACGCAAAAAGATTACCGTTGTCGAGGGGGTGTGCCAGAGTGTGGGTATAAAGAACATCACCACGATAAATGCCCGCATCGAGAGCATCAACTCCCGCTTCGACTACGTCGTGTCGCGTGCCGTTACCGATATGAAGACCTTTGTTGGATGGGTTTGGAAGAAAATCGAGCCAGGACAGGCGGGCACTCTGCCAAACGGCATATTATATCTGAAAGGTGGCGATTTGACCGAGGAGTTAGCAGCGACCAAACCGATAGAGTGGCAACGATATCCGATTGCAGAGATATTCGATCACGACTTTTTCGAGACCAAAGAGGTTGTATATACACCTAAAAAATAGTAAGGCAATGAGACATATTTTATTCACTATATTATCGACGCTCGCCATTGCAGCATCGCTGACAGCAACCGCAAAGCCAAAGGCTCACAAGGGTATCGTTCCGACAAAGGGAATGACCGTATATGGTCAAGTTATGTGTGAAGGTCGCCCTATGGCGGGGGTAACCGTATCGGACGGTGCACTCTTTACCAAGACCGACTCGTTGGGCGTATATATGTTGCCATCGCTCAAATTCTACGGCTCGGTATTTGTCATCACGCCATCGGGATATGAGCCTATTTGCCGCAACGGAATATTTCCTCAATTCTGGGCATCACTCGACCGCAAACATATCGACAAAGTCGAACGTCACGACTTCGAATATCGCCCTTGCGACAATCGCCGCCACAAGATGGTCGTAACAGCAAGTATGCGTATGCACTACTACAACGAATCGCTATTGCAGGCAAAACGACTACTCATACCTGCACTCAAACGTATAGCCGCCGAGTCGAAACGTGATTCTATTCCGACCTACTCGATTACGCTTGGAGATTTGGGCAATGGCAATACGTGGTATTCGCAGGATTTCGATATTAGCGATGTTTTGCAGGCTCTCAAATCTTTCCGCTATCCATTACCTCTCTACACCGTAATGGGTGACGATGAGCACGATGGCGGAGTCGAACACTCGCCGCTGGTTGACCATCTCTCGGAGGCAACATACGAAGAGTGCTGCGGCCCGCGATTCTACTCGATGAACATAGGCGACATTCACTATGTAGTGTTAGACAACACCGTCTATCGCAACGACCCTGGAAACGGCCGCTATGCTGCCGAAATCAAGGGCAAACGCAACTACGACCGTCGTTTTAGTGCCGACCAATTGGCGTGGTTACGTCGCGACCTTGCCCAAATCGAGGATAAATCGACCCCGATTGTTCTCTGCACGCACCACACCGTCACTCGCTCGACAAGCAAAGGTAAACTCGTTCGTGCATTGACTAAACCTGCCGACACCGATTCGCTGTTAGTGGCTCTTGCCGACTTCAAAACGG
>JAZRCC010000016.1:0-12487 GCA_045635405.1 Alistipes sp. | reverse complement strand
GAGGATATAGACTTGACAACGGCTCAACAGCGGCGTAATAACCTCAAACGATGGGTTTTCGGTCGTAGCACCAATCAGCACCACATCGCCACGCTCAACGGCAGCCAACAACGAATCTTGTTGTGACTTGTTGAAGCGGTGAATCTCGTCGATAAAGAGCAGCGGTGCGGAAGTGTTGAAAAATCGCTGATGTTTTGCCCGCTCGATAATATCGCGAACATCCTTCACGCCCGATGTGACAGCCGATAGGGTAAACATCTGTCGATTGAGCTCATTTGCAACGATATGTGCAAGGGTAGTCTTTCCCACCCCCGGAGGCCCCCACAATATAAACGAAGGAATATTCCCCGTCTCGATAAAACGACGAAATACACCACCTTCGCCGACCAGATGCTCCTGACCGATATAATCGTCCAAATGTTGCGGACGCAGACGCTCTGCCAATGGTGCTGCCATAGATACTGTTTTTATTTTGTCAAAGATACAATTTTTTTAACAAACCGCACCATTTGTAATAAAACTTTTTACTACCTTTGTAAATAGAATTGCGGAATACGCAGTTTGTTTGATGGCATTTAGGCTATTGCTTACTCAGTAAAACGACCAAAAATTTACACACAGCAATAGGCACGATAAATGCCCTCGTCGTTATGGCGTGGGTTGTGCTTATGTGTGTATGGGTACTTGGTCGTCCCTTCTGAGAATAAGCAATATACCCACGCTTCTCTTTTTGAGTTAAACGGTTGCCATCTGACGGCAACGAGTGCAAAAAGCACAATTATATGTTTAACTTAAATTTCAAAGAATTATGAAAAAGTTTTTCGGATTGATGTTGCTATGTGCAACTATGATGGGTTTTGTTTCGTGTGAACAAAATGGAGAAGAAGTTAGTAACCAAGTATTGATATCCAAAACTTCTTACACAATGTATTCAGATGCGACTACAACCATAGAAGGAAGTAATTTAACTAATGCAACTTGGAGTTCCAATAACGAGTTTGTTGCTACCGCAAATGGAAATGCACTTTCGTCAGATAAAATCGGAACAACTAATCTATACTGCAATGGACAAAAAATTAGTGTTACAGTAAAACCTCGTTACACTCTATACACCGAGCCAGATATGTCTTGGGGAAGTAGTAAAAGTTCAATCATTTCAAAATACGGCACACCTTATAGTGATAACGGCGATACGATTATGTACAAAACCAACAATACTGATGTACCACTAATTGCATATATGTTTGACGGAAATGGGTTATACGGAAATGGTGCTGTGGTTCGGATAACGGCAGGTAGTACATTGATTGATTTTTTAGGCGAAAGATATGTGTTTTACTCGATTGATACTGATAATTACACAGCAAGTTTCGCACATTGCTACGGTAGAAAATCTAATCCGCAGATCGATTATGCCGGACAAATGTCCTACCAGAGTTCAATAGGTGGAATACTTGTAGTATACGCAGAAATCGATTTGGCAAGAAGCATTAATAATGATGCAATATTTAACTCTATGACAAAGTTTATCGAAAGTAATCTTTAACGATTCGGGAGCAATTTAGGTTGCTCCCTTTGATAACAAAATTTTTAAAGGTAAATTTGTACATAAACACCTTTCTAAAAACCAATATTCAATAATGCAAATCGAGGCGTAATCGGATTCGACTACGCCTCGGTTTTTTATTGCAATTACTGATTATTATTATTCAGGCTTTACCAGCGAAAGGTACAACTCTCCGAGTTGGGCTGGGTCGATTGGCGATGGGCCATCCAGCATCACATCGCGACCTGCGTTATTCTTTGGGAAGGCGATAAAGTCACGAATCGACTCAACACCGCCAAACAACGAGCAGAGGCGGTCGAAACCGAATGCCAAACCTCCGTGAGGTGGTGCACCATACTTAAACGCATTGATAAGGAAGCCGAACTGTGCCTCTACCTGCTCCGGCGTGAAGCCCAAGCACTTGAAGATAAGCGACTGCAACTCGGCATCGTGGATACGAATCGAGCCACCGCCGACCTCGACACCATTACATACGAAGTCGTAAGCATTGGCACGAACACGTCCCGGATCGCTCTCCAAGTAGCATACATCCTCCGGTTTTGGCGAGGTAAATGGGTGGTGCATAGCGTAGAAACGCTCTGTCTCCTCGTCCCACTCGAACATAGGGAAGTCGATAACCCACAGCGGTGCGAACTTTTTAGGGTCACGCAGACCGAGCTGCTCGGCAACCTCCAAACGCAGAGTGCAGAGCTGCGACAACACCTTGAACTTCTTGCCACACATAATCAAGCACAAATCGCCATCTTTGGCACCCAGACGCTCGGCAATAGCACGCAAGTCGTCCTGCGAGAAGAACTTATCAATCGACGATTTGGTATTATCGCCATCGACGCGAATCCAAACCAAGCCCTTTGCACCAACCTGCGGACGCTTAACGTAGTCGGTCAAAGCGTCAATCTGCTTGCGGGTGTACGACGCACAACCCGTAGCTGCGAAACCTACAACATACTCGGCATCGTCAAAAACCGAGAACGAGTGACCGTGAGCGAGATCTGTGATGTCGGCAAACTCCATTCCGAAACGCAAATCGGGCTTATCGGAGCCATACTTCTCCATAGCCTCAATCCACGGCATACGGCGGAATGGCTCAGCGAACTCTACATCCACCACGCTCTTGAACATATGTCGAGCCCCACGCTCAAAGATTTCGAGCACATCCTCCTGATGGATGAACGCCATCTCGCAGTCTATCTGTGTAAACTCGGGCTGACGATCGGCACGCAAATCCTCGTCGCGGAAGCAACGAACAATCTGGAAATAGCGGTCATAACCTGCCACCATCAACAACTGCTTCAATGTTTGAGGCGACTGCGGCAGGGCATAGAACTCGTTAGGATTCATACGGCTTGGAACAACAAAGTCGCGAGCCCCCTCCGGAGTAGATTTGATAAGGTATGGGGTCTCAATCTCTAAAAATCCTTCGCTATCGAGGACACGACGAATCTCCTGCGCCATACGCTGACGCAAAATCATATTACGCTGCAATGGCGGACGACGCAAATCGAGATAGCGGAACTTCATACGCAAATCGTCACCACCATCGGAGTTCTCCTCGATGGTGAAAGGCGGAATTACCGAAGCTGTCAAAATTGTGATTTTCGTAGCCACAACCTCGATGTCGCCCGTAGCCATCTTCGGGTTTTTCGATTCACGCTCGATAACGCGACCTTCGACCTGAATAACATACTCTCGACCGAGCTGTTGTGCAGCTGCTTTGGTAGCAGCATCGCTGTGCTCCTCGACTACAATTTGGGTGGTACCGTAGCGGTCACGCAGGTCGATGAAGGTCATTGCACCAAGGTTTCGCACCTTTTGTACCCAACCTGCAAGAGTCACCGTCTGATTTACGTTTGTTGCACGCAATTCGCCGCAACTGTGTGTTCTATACATAGCTATACTTTTTGTTTTATGATTTCATTTCGTATCTTTGCACGCAGCAAAGTGCAAAAGTAAATAAAATTTATGAAAGATACCTCGAAAATCGACGAAAAATATATGCGTCTAGCAATAATTGAGGCCCAAAAAGCGTTGGAAAGTGAGGAAATTCCAATCGGAGCGGTAATCGTGGCGGGCGACAAGGTTATCGGACGCGGACATAATATGGTCGAATCGCTTATCGACGTTACGGCTCACGCCGAGATTATGGCAATCACGGCAGCCGCATCGACAATCGGAGGTAAATACCTGACCGACTGTGCGATATACGTCACGGTGGAGCCTTGTCCAATGTGTGCCGGAGCTTTGGCGTGGAGTCAGATTGGCAGGGTAGTGTATGGAGCAGCCGACCCCAAAAGAGGCTACTCCCGATTTGGCAAAGAGATGTTGCACCCGAGAACAGAGGTTGTAGCGGGCGTATTATCCGATGAATGTGAAGAACTTATGAACACTTTTTTCGCCGAATTACGATAATTTTTTGAATTTTGAGATATGTTTTTTATCTTTGCAAAATGTTTTAGCACGACAAATTAATTAACGATTTAATAAAACAGACTAAAAAATTATGAAAAAATTTGTTTTGATGGCTGTTGCAGCACTCTTCGCATTCGCAACAGTTTCGGCACAAAGTTCCAATGAGGTAATAGCCAAGTACGGCGAGGCTGTTACATCGTTCCAGAGCAAGGCTTACTCAAAGGCTGCTTCGCTCTTCGAGGGCGTTATTCGTAGCGGTATGAATTCGGAGGATAGCAAAGTGCTTCAATGCGTAAGCGACGCAAAGAAGAACCTCCCTACCTGCTACTATATGATGGGCGGTATGGCTATCAAGGGTAAGAAGTACGACGAGGCTTTGACCAACTTCACCAAGTCGGCAGAGAAGGCAGAGTTGTATGGTGACACCCAGGCAACAATCAAGGCAAAGGGCTGGATTGCAAAGGTTTATCAGATTCAGGGTGGTGAGGCTTTCAACGCAAAAGATTACGCTACTGCTGCTGCAGTATTTGCAAAGGGTTATGCAGCAAACCCTCGTAATGCCGATATGGCTCTCAACCTCGCAACATCTTACTGCGAGTTGGGCAAGTACGATGAGGGTATGGCTATTTACAACAAGATTTGCAAGTTCAACGCTACCAAGTATGCTACACACATTGCGGCAGCTCGTCAGAAGATGAACGACTACACCATCAACAAGGTTGCAAGTTTGCAGCAGGCCAACGACCACGACGGTATCATCGCTATGGCAGAGAAGATGTTGACAACCGACCCTAACTCAGCTTTGGCACAGAAGATTCGTGTTCAGGCTTACAGCAACAAGAAGCAGTATGACAAGGTTATCGAGCTTGCTCCTGCTGCTGTTGCAGTTCAGGCTACCGAGGAGGATAAGAGTGCTGTTTACTTTCTTTTGGGTGCTGCCTACAACGAGAAGTACAATGCCGGTGGCAACAAGGACGCTGCTTTGAAAGCAAAGGCTATTGCCAACCTCAAACTCGTAACGGCGGGTGCCAATGTAGAGGGCGCAAAGGCTGCTTTGGCTGATTTGTCGAAATAGTCTGCATCAACATTCACATAAACGGTCGGGTCGAAAGGCTCGACCGTTTCTCTTTTCATTTGGGGCGATATTATTAAAATATGGTGTAAAATGTTTCGATAATTCAAAATTTAGCGATAAATTTGTCATATCTAATATAGTAAACGATGGCAACAAACTTTTCAAAAAGAGGCTTGGGTCTTGCTCTTATCGCTCCCGCTATTGCGATAGCCAACGCGAAAGAGCGACCAAATATCATATTTTTCATCGTCGATGATATGGGTTGGGTCGATAGTTCGGTAGCATACGGAAGCGAGACATACCCAAACAATCTGCGTTACCACACGCCAAATATGCAGCGATTGGCAAGCGAAGGTGTAATCCTTACAAACGCCTACGCCTGTCCGGTATCTACACCTACACGAACATCGATTCTTACGGGTCAAAACGCAGCACATACCCGCATCACCAATTGGACATCGGCTATGCGTGATATGCCGAGCGATGCCGCAGGTGGTGCAATTACCTCGGTGACGGGTGTTGCCGACGTAAAGGGCGAATTGCAACGCCCCGATTGGAATATCAACGGAATGAGTCCCATTGATGGGGTAGAGAATACCTGCTATGCAACGCCTTTCCCGAAGATATTACAGGAGAATGGCTACTTTACCATCCACGTTGGCAAAGCTCATTGGGCAGCAGCGGGAACACCTGGTGCAAGTCCCTATAATATGGGTTATTTGGTCAATATAACGGGTAATGTTGCCGGTATGCCACGCAGCTATTTGAGCGAGGATAACTACGGAAACAAGCCCGACAAGTGGACCTATATGGCTGTTCAGAATATGGCGGAATACTACGGCACGGGCTTACACCTGACGGAGGCACTGACTCGTGAGGCTCTCAAAACGCTTGACTATCCTATCAGGAACGGTCAGCCATTCTTCCTACAACTCGCACACTATGCCACCCATACGCCTATTCAGCCCGACGAGCGTTTCATCGAGAAGTATCGCAAAGCGGGACTCGACGAGGGTCAAGCACGCTACGCATCGATGGTCGAGGGTGTGGATAAGAGCCTGGGCGACGTAATGGAGTACCTCGAAAAGCACAACATCGAGAAGCAGACCATTATCATATTTATGACCGACAATGGTGGCAATGCCGAGAACAAGGCAAAGGGTGGTATTCGCCACAAACTCAATCTGCCACTCCGAGAGGGTAAAGGGTCGTGCTACGAGGGCGGTATTCGCGTGCCGTTTGCCGTAAAATGGCACAACAAGATCGCTGCAAATACCCGAATAAACACGCCGATTATATGCGAAGATCTGTTCCCGACAATTCTCGAAATGGCAGAAATACGCAACTATTCCACCGTTCAGGAGATTGATGGCAAGAGCATCGTTCCGCTCATTACCAAAGGCTCTAAAATTGTCGCCAAAGCCAAATCGGCAGGCAAAATCAATTCGCAAAAGGAGGCTAACGACTATCGCATCGATGAGTCCGTTTCGGGCATAGACCCCGACCGTGAGTTGATTTTTCACTATCCGCACCAATGGAAAGGGTACGACTTGCCAAATATCGACTATTTGAGTGCTATTCGCAAAGGCGATTGGAAGTTGGTTTATCGCCTCAAAGAGGGCAAAGTTGAGCTCTATAATATTGCAGAAGATATTGGCGAGGAGCACGATGTTGCATCGCAAAACCCTCAAATGGTCAAGGAGTTATCTGCCATATTGAGCAACCGTTTGCGTGAGTGGAATTCGCCTATGCCTATCCGCAGCAAAGATGGCAAAAAGGTAGCAATGCCCGATGAATTATAACTTTAATTAAACGCCGATATGTTACGATTTTTCAAAGCGTTACGCATACTGCCATTTACTCTGCTATCGATTGCCTGTTCAAACAACGATGATGTCGTTACCATTCCCCAAAGCGACAGCATCTACATTATCGGAGCCTCGATTGCCTACCCCGAAAACGGATGGTTTGAGATGGGCTGCGAACAGATAGATATGCAGCCGATAAATCGTGCGGTGAGTGGCTCTCACATTGGCGATAGTGCTGTGGCTATGTCGTTGGGATTGCAGTTTGCGGAGGGCGAACACGACCGTTTCGATATCTTTACGATAATGCACGTCACAAACTTTGATGTGTGCGACCCGTCGCAAATCAAAGAGAACCACAACGACTACACCTTATCGCCACAGATGAATAGCACACAGGCATTTGACTATGTAATCAAACGCTACATCGAGGAGTGTCACGCATTGGAATTTAATCCAAACTCAAAGTGGTACGGACACAAGGGTGGCAAACCCGCGTGCATACTCCTCTGCACGCATTGGCACGATGCACGCACGACATACAACGAGTCGGTACGCCGTCTATGCCAACGATGGGAGGGTATATGCACGCTTTGTGAATTTGATAAAACATCGGTTTTACGAAGGATGTACCCGATGCAGATGGCGTTCAGAAGTCTGTAAAATTTGCCCAAAACAATAACGGCAAGACCGAAGTCATCGATGGCATAACCTACGGCTGGCACCCTGCTCGCGGTAAAACCGAGGAGATACAGCAACGTATGGCAAAGATTTTCGCAGATGCCGTTCTCAACATTAAATAGTATGACCTTCCGCAAAGCTACCGCAGCCGATATTGCTCCTATTATGGAGATTGTAGCCGATGCACAGCAACTGCTTCGCTCGCTCGGCGTGGACCAATGGCAGGATGGCTATCCAACTCGTGAGGTAATACTTGGCGACATCGCTCGCAACGAGATGTATGTTGCCACCTATGGAGAAGCAATCGTTGCTATGGCTGTGATTTCATTCAATGGCGAGCCTACGTACCGAGTAATCGATGGATGTTGGCTCAACGACCAACCCTATGCAGTAGTTCATCGCACCGCTGTTCGACAATCGGCACACGGACGAAATATTGGCAGGATGATATTGCTATTTGCCGAGCAACTCTGCTGCGAAAGAGAGATTAAAAATATCCGCATTGACACACATTGCGACAATCTCACGATGCAACACCTGCTAACGACAAGCGGTTATCGACATTGTGGCACCATCACGCTCACGTCGGGAGCCAAGCGAGAGGCGTATCAAAAGGTGTTGCGGGTGTTGCGATAGGGGCTGAGGGTAAGTTTATATATGATGAAAGCCGAGGTTGACTCGGCTTTCATCTTTTTATGTTGGGATTTCTACTCCGATACAAGTTCCAACTCGTAGCACGCCTTCTCCCATTCGTGCATCAGGTGCGACGAGCGTTGTTTTAGCTCCTCGTAACGCTTATAGTCCTCATCCTTATACTCTGTCGTCGTAGCAAACTGCTCATCCATTGCTGCGATATCCTTATCGACCTGCTCCAACTCCGCCTCAATCTGTTCGATTGCACGGCGAATACGTCGTTGCTGACGCTCCTGCTCCTTCTTCTGTTCGTATGACTGCTTACCAACCGATTGTGTGCGGTTCTCGGTCGGGGAGGCGGGCACTGCGACCGTCCTACGCTCAATCTCTTGCAGATTTTCGAGTTTGCGACGCTCCAAGAAGTAGTATATTCCGCCCAGATACTCACGAACACCGCCATCACGGAACTCGTAAACCTTATCGACTATACCATCCAAAAACTCACGGTCGTGCGACACTACGACAACCGTTCCATCAAACTTACGCAGTGCATCTTTGAGAATATCTTTCGAACGCATATCCATATGGTTCGTAGGCTCATCCAACACCAACAAGTTGTGGGCATTGAGCATCATACGGGCCATTGCCAAACGTGAGCGTTCGCCACCCGACAGCACCTTTACCTTCTTGTCGATATCCTCGCCTCGGAACAAGAATGCTCCCAAAATATCACGCAGACGTGTACGCACATCACCTACGGCAACTCTATCAAGCGTGTCGTACACCGTGAAGTCACCATTCATCAAATCGTCTTGATTTTGAGCATAATAGCCTATGCTAACATTCGCTCCCAGACGTATCGTTCCCTCGCTTGGGGCAACCTCACCGATTAACATTCGTGCAAAGGTTGTTTTACCCTCGCCGTTGCGTCCAACCAAGGCAATCTTATCGCCCTTGTGGATAGTGAACTCCGCACCCTTAAAGACGACGTGGCTACCAAACGACTTACCGACCTCTTTCACCTCGGCAACAATCTGACCCGAACGTGGTGCAGGTGGAAATTTTATGTTGATACGCGACAAATCCTCCTCTTCGACCTCGATACGCTCCAACCTGTCGAGCTGCTTTATTCGCGACTGCACCTGATTTGATTTGGTAGGCTTATAGCGGAACTTCTCGATAAACTCCTCGCTCTTCTCGATAAGACGTTGTTGGTTTTGATAGGCAGCCAACTGTTGCTGACGACGCTCTTCACGCAGCGTAACAAATTGAGAATAGGGTACTTTGTAGTCGTATATCTTGCCCAGCGACAACTCTATCGTACGAGTGGTTACGCAGTCCAAAAATGCTCTATCGTGCGATATGAGCAATACCGCTCCGTTATAGTTTCGCAGATACTCCTCCAACCACTGAATAGACTCGATATCGAGGTGGTTGGTCGGCTCATCCAACAGGAAAATCGACGGACGACGCAACAGCAACTTTGCCAACTCGATACGCATTCGCCAACCACCCGAAAAGGTGCTTGTCGGCTTCTGAAATTCGTCACGTCGAAATCCCAAACCGAGCAGCGTCTTCTCGATATCGGCATCGCGTGTATCACCACCAAGGATATGATAGCGGTCGGTGGCATCATTTAGCCTATGCAACAGCTTCTCATATTCCGCCGAGTCGTAGTCTGTACGTTCGCCTATTTGCAGCGTCAACTCCTCAATCTCTCGCTCCAATGCCAACACCTCTTCGAAGGCCTTCGCCGTCTCGGCAAGCAGGGTAGTCGTATCGGCAACCTGCATCTGCTGTGGCAGATATCCGATAGTGCAGTCGCCATTGCGAGTTACGGCACCCGATGTCGGCTGTTGCAATCCTGCAATAAGTTTGAGTATGGTGGTCTTACCGGCACCGTTGCGACCGACCAAGCCGATACGGTCCTTCGGATTTATCAGAAACGAAACCTGGTCAAAGAGAGTCCAACCGCCAAAACTTACGGTTAAGTTATCTATCGATATCATTAGACATTCAGCATTTTAACGATTTCCTCCGCAGGGTTTTCAGCACCAAACACCGACGAGCCAGCCACGACAACATCGACTCCTGCATCGAAAACCTCGCGGATATTTTTTGCCGAAATACCGCCATCTATCTCTATCAGACAGTCATAACCTTTGCTGTCGATTTCGCTACGCAGACGACGAACTTTATCGAGCATATCGGGCATAAATGACTGACCACCGAAGCCTGGCTCAACACTCATAATAAGCACCATATCCAACTCGGCGAGGTAGTCAAACACCTCCTCCACCGCCGTAGCAGGCTTTACACTCACACCCGCCTTTGCTCCAGCAGCGTGTATTTCGGCAATCGCCTGACGGGGCATAGATGTTGCCTCGTGGTGGAACGTAACATAGTCGGCACCCGCCGCGACAAAACGTCGCAGATAGCGTTCGGGCTGCGAAATCATCAAATGCACATCCAACACCTTCTGGGTCGCCTTACGCACGACACTCATCACCGGAAAACCAAACGAGATATTAGGCACAAAATCGCCATCCATAACATCGATATGCACCCACTCGGCAGCCGAGCGGTCCAACATCTCGATATCCCGTTGAAGATTGCCAAAATCGGCAGACAATATCGAAGGGGCAATAATTCGTTTCATCTCTCTATATCGTTTTAATTTCGACAAAATTAGTAAAATTTGCTCAATCTTACAACTTTTAGGCTCTGCATACGACCAACTCAAAGAGCACCCGATAGCCATCGTTATCCACCTCGGCATATCCCGCCTTGCGAAACAGGGCCAAACTCGCTGCATTATAGACCGATGCCTCCGCCCGAAGCATCATCAATCGAGTACCACATCGCAGAGCCTGCTCCAAAATCGACAGAGCCTCCAACGCATATCCGCATCGTCTATCGGACTCTTCGTATATGAGAATACCGACCGTTGCCGTTGTGCCGTCGTTGTCAAATAGGTCAAGCGTGCCGACTGCTCTGTCAGCCGCATCGACAATCATAAAACGAAATTGGTTGCTCGATTCGTACGACAACTCCCTCTGCTCCTCGACAAACTCGACTATCTGTTGGCGAGTGAAAGGGTAGTGAACATCGCCATACTGCCATAGTCGGTTATCGTTCTCCCATAAAAGCAGAGTGTCGATATCCGAGGACTCGACACTTCGCAATTTAACCTTTTCGCCTAAAATAGGAGCCATTACAAGCCTATTATCTGATTACGGATAAGCATCGCCACACCCCACGCAGGAGCATTAGGACTCATCTTCGACAGACGGAATTTGGTATCCTTATACACAAGATTGAGCGAATATTTGTTGGTTGCCGACTTCAATGGCAACATTATGTAGTCGCCCGCAGCAGCCAAGTTGCCACCGACAATAACCGTTTCAGGGTTGAAGATATTGATAAGTATCGCAACCGCCTTACCAATCTTTTCGCCCGCCTCCTCGATAAGCTCTATCGAGAGGTTGTCGTCGTTGCGTGCAGCAGCTATAATATCGTTGATATGAATTGCCTCATTGTTCTCATATTTAGGACGTAAGATTGAGTTTGCTCCGCCCTTTATCAGTTGACTCATCTTCTCTTCGATGGCAAGACCCGACACCTCGGTCTCCAAGCAACCCTTCTTGCCACAGAAGCATATTTTTTCGTTGTCGAAGAACGGAATATGTCCAAACTCGCCCGCAAAACCATTCTTTCCGTAGAAGAGTTTGCCATTCACAACAATACCGATTGCAACACCCAATCCGAGGTGGAGATACAACACATTGCTCTCATCCTTCGAACGTCCGCACGTATATTCGGCATAGCAACGCGAACGGGTGTCATTCTCGACCAGCACTCTGATACCGACACGCTGCTCGACCATCTCTCTTAACGAGGCCTCTACGCCCGTAAAGTACTTATACGAACGACCCTGTTGTGTATTAACTCGACCCACAATGCAGACACCTACACCGAGTATGTGGCACTTCTCGATCCCGCAATTATTGATAAAGTTTTCGATATTGTCACATATCTTATCCAGACACTGCGAGCGATCCGACAACTCGAATGTATCATCAACCTCCTCGCGAATAATATTATTTTGGAGATCCGTAATCACGAACGTCATATGGTCACGGCCAACATTGACGCCCGCAAAATAGATCTTCGTATTGGTCAAACCAAACACATTCGGACGACGACCGCCCGGAGTCTCAACCTTTCCCAAATCGGTAACAATACCCTCATCGACCAACTCCTGAACGAGTTTCGTGATAGTCGGGATACTGATTCTCAACTCTTTGGTCAATTCTG
>JAZRCC010000015.1:0-3620 GCA_045635405.1 Alistipes sp. | reverse complement strand
ATGGATGGTCGCGATATCGGCACGGGGGTATGCCCCGATGCCGAGCTGAAAATCTATATGACCGCCGATGCCCGAGTGCGTGCCGAGCGTCGCTATGCCGAGTTGCAGGCGAAGGGCGACAATGTCTCGTTTGACGAGGTTTTGGAGAATGTTATCAGCCGTGATAAGGCCGATATGAGCCGTAAGATTTCGCCTCTGCGTCAGGCCGACGATGCGATAGTGTTGGACAACAGCCATATGACCGTCGAGGAGCAGATGGAGTGGTTCGACCGCGAGTTTAGCCGAGTTATCGCCTCGTTGCAGTAGCAGCAGCCCCGTCGAAGGGACAAAAGAGGGGCAGTATCGGGAGCCGACCGAGAAAAAGAGAGCAGAGTCGGGAGCCGACCGAGCGGGTTGCTCATCACATCACAAACATATCACAAAGCAAAAGTCACTAACGCCACAATGAAGATTACAATCGACGAAAAATCGGGTTTCTGTTTTGGTGTGGTTCGTGCCATATCCATAGCCGAGGAGGCACTCTCTGCGGGGCAGAGCGTCGCTTCGTTGGGCGATATTGTCCACAACCGCATCGAGGTGCAGCGTTTGGAGCGGCTGGGTCTGCGTACGATTTCGCACGAGGCGATAGATGACCTGTGCGACACGAAGTTGCTGATTAGGGCTCACGGCGAGCCACCTACGACATATCGCCGAGCCGAGGCGGCTGCGGTCGAGGTTATCGATGCCACCTGCCCTGTGGTTGCGGCACTGCAACGACGTGTCAAGGAGGCGTATGTGGCTATGCAGCAGGTTGGCGGCACGCTCTGCATCTTGGGTAAGCGTGGCCACGCCGAGGTTGTCGGGTTGAGTGGTCAGGTCGATGATAGGGCTGTGGTTGTCGAGCGGGTTGAGGATATCGAGGGGTTGGACTTTACACGCCCGATATCCCTCCTATCGCAGACCACACAGAGCCTTTCGCTCTTCCGTGAGGTGTCGGAGGCTATACGGCAGCGGTTGTCGGACGATGCGATGCTTACCGCCGATGATACGATTTGCCGCCGTGTCTCGTCGCGTGAGCAACATCTGCGTGAGTTTGCTTCGACGAGCGATGTGATAATCTTTGTCTGTGGCCGCAAGTCGAGCAACGGACGTGTGTTGGCGGAGGTGTGCCGAGCATCGAACGCACGGACATATATTGTCGAGGAGGCTGCGGAGTTGCAGTCGGAGTGGTTCGAGGGTGCTGCGTCGGTTGGTGTTTGCGGAGCGACATCGACCCCCGAGTGGCTGATGCGTGAGGTTACCGACCGCATAGGAGAGATTACCGAAAACGAATAAAATTTTAACGATTATGGGACGATACATTTTGCGTAGTGTAAAATATTTTGTGTTGATGTGCGTTTTGGTAGTGGCACTATTGTGGTTGAAGGTCCACTACAATCAGCTGCCGATTTCGCTTGGCGACTATGTGTGGCTCTATCTGCACGGTACAAATGGTATGATGGCGGCGGTGATGATTGTGGTGCTGGCATTGACCTACCCACGCTTTGGTTTTACGAAGCGCGAGGTTGCAGGTTCTATGGAGCGACACCGCACACAGCTGCTCAACGCTATGGAGCTTGCGGGCTATGTGTTGCAGAGCGAGGCGAATGGTGTGATGGTGTTCCGTGGCACGCTGTTGGTACGATTGGGTGCTTTGGGCGAGGAGCGGATTGAGGTGCGACAGGTTGGCGAGCATATCGAGTTGAGCGGTCTGCGTCGCACGACGGTACGCATTGCCGCACGATTGGATAGTTACATACAAAATTATGAGAGAGCAAATGGTTAAGAGAGCATCGAAGCGATTTGTAGGCACGGTTGCGGTTATGGCGGTTGCGGTGTTGCTTGTGGCGGCATCGCACAACGACTTTGGCTTGGGACGCAATATGGAGATTATGATAAATCTGATGCGTACCCTTTCGAGCAACTATGTCGATGAGGTCGATGCCGATAAGATGTTGCAGCACGGAGCCAAGGGCATAGTGGAGTCGCTCGACCCCTATACCACCTATTTGAGCGAGGCCGATATGAAGGAGTTTCGTCGTGGCGTTACGGGCAAGTATGGTGGTATTGGTGCGTTGATTCGTCAGGATAGCGACTATGTCCGCATTGCCGAGCCCTACCGCAACTCGCCATCCGATAGGGCGGGTCTGCATATTGGCGACAAAATCATCGCTATCGACGGTGTCTCGGCAAAGGGCATTACGACAGCAGATGTCAGTTCGCGTCTGCGTGGTGAGCCCAATACGGAGGTGCGTGTCACCATCGAGAGCGTCATCGACGGCGTGCAGCGTGAGTGCCGTATCCGTCGCGAGCGAATTACCATTCCGAGTGTCTCCTACGCAGGTTTTGTTGCCGATGGCGTAGGCTATATTGTCCACGCCGACTTTACGGAGCAGTGCTACGACGAGATGCGTGCCGCTGTCGAGCAGTTGCAGCAGTCGGGCAATCTTCGCTACCTCATATTGGACTACCGCAACAATGGTGGCGGTGTGTTGCAGTCGGCGGTGAAGGTGCTGTCGTTGTTTCTCCCAAAGGGTACTACCGTAGTCGATGTTAAGGGTCGGGTGAAGGGCGAAAATCGCACCTACAAGACCGAGTACGAGCCTATTGCCGAGGAGGTGCCGTTGGCGGTGCTTATCAATCGCAATAGTGCTTCGGCAGCCGAGATTTTGGCAGGTGCGTTGCAGGATGCCGACCGTGCCGTGATTCTCGGACAGCGTTCGTTCGGCAAGGGTCTGGTGCAATCGACCTTTCCGGTGGGCTACAACAACTTCGTAAAGGTTACAACCGCAAAGTATTATATCCCGTCGGGTCGTTGTGTTCAGGCTCTGCGTTACAAGGAGGATGGCAGTGCCGAGACTCTGCCCGACTCGTTGCGAAAGGAGTTCCGAACTCGCAACGGCCGTAAGGTCTTCGATGGTGGCGGCATTACGCCCGATGTCGAGACCCGGGCGGAGCAGTTGAGCCCGTTTGCCTTTACGCTCTACGTTAAGAATCTGTTTGCAGAGTTTGGCGACCGCTACTTTGCAAAAAATCATACGCAAAAGATTGACCCAGCGACATTTACGCTTACGGACGAGGAGTTTGACGAGTTCAAGCGGTTGGTCGTAGAACGCAAAATCGACTATCGCTCACCATCGCGTGCGGCGTTGGAGACGTTGCGTAAGAAACTCGCCGACGAGCATCTTGCCGAGGGTTGCCAAACGGCACTGCAAGAGGTCGAGCGTGCGTTGAACGAGGATATCGAGTCGCTGTTGGAGCGTTATCGTGCGGAGTGCAAGCGACTTATCAGCACCGATATCGTGCTGCGATACTGCTATGGCGATGGTCTTATTGCTTGGAGTAGTCGCTCCGATGCGGAGATTAGGCGGGCGATAGAGGTCGTTTGCGATGGCCATCAGATGCGAAAAATTCTCAACTCGGCTGCGGTCGAATAAAGTGTTGTTGCGAAGATGTTTAAGGGTGTAAGAAGGCGGATTAGTCGAGGAGCACGTACCCTGTTGTTGATATTGGGTACGCTCTTGGTCGCTGCCTCGCTGATTATCACCAACCGTATGGCGGACGAACTCCACACCAAGGAGATGCACGATGTGGAGTTGTGG
>JAZRCC010000014.1:0-6146 GCA_045635405.1 Alistipes sp. | reverse complement strand
CAATACCGAGACTTGCAGATAGTGTTTCCAATTGAACAACTTGCTTGGTTTCAAAATCTCGGTTGTGCCATTCATCACAACGGGCAAAATCGGAACACCCGCTTCCTTTGCCAATGCAAACGCACCCTGCTTGAAGCGGTGCATCTCGCCATCCTTCGAGCGAGTACCCTCTGGGAACATCGCAATCGAAACACCTCGCGACACCCACAACTTACCATCCTCAACAACACGTCGCATCGAGTCGGCACCACGACCTCGGTCTATGGCGATATCGCCGTGAATGAGCAGTAACTGTCCGATGTATGGCATACGGAACACCTCGCGTTTGCTCACCCAGCGGAAGTTGAGCGGCAAGAAGTACAACGACAATATATCGACCATCGAGTTGTGGTTGATAACAATCACATAGGGCTGTTTTTTATCGATATGTTCCAAACCCGTAATCTTTCTACGCCAAGTGAATGGGGTGTACCACCAAGTCATACATATTGCACGCGACAATTCGTGGACAACACGGCGTGGCTTATCGAACGGAAACAACACGATAAGAGCCAAGAGTGACAGCACAAAAAAGAAAGTGAGCTGCAACAGTGTAAAGACGTAGTAAAGAAGTGACAACATAGCGATATTTCTCCATTTTAATTATATCCTTGCAAAGATATGTTTTTTTGATGTTTTACAAAATATTTCGAAGAAATAGTTTTCAACAATTTTATTTTTTTGAGGGTCGTAGAGCCTTTTTGTCGTATATCTCAAATATTTTTACTACCTTTGTCGGCACGGATGCCGACTTCGCACGAAGCGACAGAGATTGTTGAATAATAAAACGATTAGAAATATGAGACTTAAAGAGGAGTATAAAGTTCGCAACATTGCAGGCGAAAACGTAGTGATAATGCAGGGTACTTATGGTGCCGATATGACTCGTGTAATCGCCCTCAACGACACATCGTTGCTCTTGTGGAACGAATTGCAGGAGAAGGATTTCACGGTGGATAATGTTGCTGCAATTTTGCTGGATAATTTCGAGGGTTTGGAGATTGAGACCGCAACTGCCGATGCGGCTGCGTGGGTCGAAAAACTCCGCGAGTGCAAACTTGTAAACGAGTAGTAGTATAGCGATGAAATCGTTGCGAGGTGTAATAGCCGCTCTGCTGGTTGCAATCTATGCCGTTGCAACCTTTGGCTACGATCTGTCGGTGACGTTGTGTCACTGCACGCAGAGCGAGCACGTACGCCTGCACCACTCGCACGAATGCCACTATTATCACCACTGCCAGCACCACACATCGAACGACGGCATCTCGTCATCGAGAAGTTGCGACTGTTCGCACGACCACTCGCCAGAGATTGACCTCTACGACAAAAATCGCACAAGCAACCCACTCATAAAGCCATTGGTTTGCAATGCGATTATACCCGCAACATTCTCGCCACAAACTTTGGCAATCTCATTCAAAGCAGAGCCGATTAGTCGGTGTGCGGAAGAGTTACCCGACGCCCCCCACGAGGCACCTTTTGGGCTACGAGCCCCTCCCGTTTTAGCATAAAAAAAAGCGACTCGCACTGCGTGTGTGGTCGTGCTAATTTATGTTACAACAAAATGGGAGAAATCAAATGAAAATCAAGAACATACTTTTAGTTATTACCGCTCTGTTCGGAGCCTCAACCATCGCTACGGCCCAAAACATCAGCGGAAAAGTTATCGATAGTGCAGGCAATGCTCTTCCGGGTGCTGCCGTCTATTGGGCAGAGACCAATATTGGCACATCTGCCGACATCGAAGGAAACTTTACAATCTACCGTGTAAAGGGTTACGACAAGTTGGTCGGCTCGTTCACGGGCTACGAAAACGACACCATTAAGGTCGATAAATCGATGCACAACATAGCGATAAAGCTCTCGCAGGGTGTCGCTATCGAAGGTGTCGTTGTCGAGGCGAACAGCGGTGGCAACTTCATCAAGCACGACGGTATCGTAAAGAGCGAGAATATCTCGTTTGCCGGACTCTGCAAGATGGCGTGTTGCAACCTTGCCGAGAGCTTCGAGAACTCCGCTTCGGTGACCGTAGGTTACAGCGATGCGATATCTGGTGCCCGACAGATTAAGATGCTCGGTTTGGCAGGTACCTACACCCAGATTCTCGACGAAAATCGTGCTATTATGCGTGGTTTGAGTGCCCCTTACGGATTGGGCTATACACCGGGTATGTGGCTCAACTCTATCCAAGTGTCGAAGGGTGTCGCTTCGGTTACGGCGGGACACGAGGCGGTAACGGGTCAAATCAACCTCGAACACCGCAAGCCAACCGACGAGGAGCGACTCTTTTTGAATCTCTACTTCGACAACGAGCTCAAACCCGAACTCAACCTATCGTCGGCAATTCCCGTTACGAAGGACAAGCGACTCTCGACCGTGATTATGGCTCACGCATCGCTCGATACGAAGAGCTACGACCACAACAAAGATGGCTACAAGGACCTGCCAATGGCTCGTCAATTCAGTGCCGCAAACCGCTGGCTCTATCAGGGCGATGGCGGTATGCAGGTGCGTTGGGGTGCCAAATATGTGAACGACCACCGCGTAGGAGGTCAAATCGGTTTCAAGGAGAGTATGCGTCGTGACGACGAAAACGGCACCGCTTGGCGTGAGTGGTGGCACCGCGACAACATCTACGGCTCGGTAGTTGCCAACCAAGAGGCGAACGTCTATTTCAAATTGGGTAAGCCCGTAGGTGGAGCCATATACAACAGAGAGAAGGATGAGGAGCTCCGCTCGAATATAGCCATTGTTGCCGACTACAACTTCTTCGAGGAGGATGCCTTTTTCGGAGCCGACAAGGGCTACTATGGCCGCCAAAATATGGCAAACATCAACCTCTCCTACGCACACTACTTTACACCACGCTCGTCGTTGATTATGGGTGTTGGCGGCTCGGCTCGCTTCGTGGATGAGCGTTTGACCGACTACACGTGGGAGGCAACCGACGCCGCGAATATCAATCGGATATTCAACCGCACCGATAGCGAGGTGGGTGCATTTGCCGAGTACACCTACAATATCGAGGAGAAGTTCTCGCTGGTTGCAGGTATGCGTTACGACTACAACTTCTACTTCCGCAAGCACCTCTATACACCTCGTGGTCACGTGAAGTGGAACATTTCGCCTACTACGGTCATCCGAGCATCGGCAGGTTTGGGTTGGCGTCCGACCGACGTTATCACGGACAACATCGGAATACTCGCCACAGGTCGCCGCATCGTATTCGACGAGGGCTACGACCGCACGTTCGACCGTATGGAGTTTGCCCTGACTGCGGGTGGCTCGTTTGCACAGACATTCTCGACCATCGACCACCACGATATGACTATCAGCGTCGATTACTTCCGCACGCAACTCTTCCATAGCGTAATTGTGGACCAAGAGCGTGATGCCGACAACATCTACATCTACTCGACCGATGGCAAATCCTACACGAACACCTACCAGATTGATATCACGTGGAATCCCGTGCAGCGACTCGACATCTTCGCCACATTCCGCTACACCGACAGCCACTACACCATCACTCGCAACGATGGCTCGCAGCGATTGGTAGAGCGTCCGTTGGTGGGTCAGTTCAAGACACTGATAAATATCCAATACGCAACACGTCACCGCAAGTGGGTATTCGACGTTACGGCACAGCTCAATGGTCGCAGTCGAATTCCGGTGCAGGATGGCAATATCGATGCTGCGGAGTACTCGCCAATCTACCCGATGTTCTACGCACAAATCAGTCGTCGCATCAAAGCGTGGGATATCTACCTCGGTTGCGAAAACATTGCAGGCTATCGCCAGAAAAACCCTATTTTGGGAGGCGACACTCCATATTCGTCAGCCTTTAACTCGTCGTGTGTATGGGGACCATTGATGGGTCGCAAGATATACATCGGCGTACGATTTAACCTATATTAACACAAAAAAACATAGAGAAACAAAAAACTATAAAATGATTATGAAAAAGTTATTATTGATTGCTGCATTGGTACTTTTTACAGGCAGCGTAATGGCACAGAAGAGCGAAAAGAAGCAGAAGAGCATCACTTCGACCGTATTTGTAACCGACGTTGATTGCGAGGGTTGTGCAAAGAAAATCTACGACTACATCCCATTCGTTCGTGGCGTAAAAGATGTTCAGGTCAATGTTAAGGAGCGTACCGTAACCGTAGAGTACGACGAGTCGAAGAGCAATATCGAGGCTCTGACAAAGGAGTTTGCCTACGTTAAGGTTAAGGTGTTGAAGGCTTGCACTCCCGAGGAGTATAAACACCACAAGGAGCACCACCATCACAACCACTCTCACGAGGGACACTCACACAACCACCACGGACATTCGCACTAAACCGTAGTGTTGCATATCTGATACGACAAATCCTGACCGCAAACAGAGAGCGGTCAGGATTTGTTTTTTTGCTGCATCACTTCGCTATCGTATCGAGTTCATACGGATACTCGCCTTGACCAATGCTATGGCTCGTATGCGTTCTATGGCAACATCCTTGTCGGCGTGGTGCGGATTTTGGCTAACAAGACGTATATAACCCTTGCGGTCGGCCTTCTGGACATACTTCACCGTAATATACTCCTCGCCATCAATATCGATGGAGAGCAGATACATATCGCCCCAAAATATATCATCCACATCTCGCAGCTGCTTGTAGAGCACAATATCGCCACTCTTGATAAGTGGATACATCGAATCACCCACAACATTTATCGCACCATCACACTTTGGGAGGTTGGGGATATGGATGTAGCTCGTAGGCTCAATATTCGATTGATTGGCAAACAGCGGAACAAGACCTGCGGTGCCCTCAATATCGTACAGCGGCACCGACTGCAACGGCATCGACATCTCGCCACGCTGTGCAAAGGCGTTCGATAGGTGTGGGTCGGCATTGAACATCTGTCCATCGCCCGTTTCGAGCCAATCGGGATTAACATTCAATTCTTGAACTAATATATTTCTATTGCGTGAGGACAATCCTGTTCGGCCTGTCTCAATCATCGAGAGTGCCGTTTTACCTATTCCAAGGCGTTCGGAGAGCTGTTCTTGTGTTAGTCCAAGCTCCTTGCGTATCAATTTTATTCGCCCGTTCATAATTTTTTATTAAAAAATATTATACAAAAATTGAACTTTTTAAGTATCAAAATCAGATTTTGAACTTATATTTGCAGTGCAAAGTTAAATGATTTATATTAAAATTCAAAATAATTCAATAATTTATTTCAACTTACACACATTATGTACAGAATTACTTCAACTATTTACGAAAACTATGCCGAGCAGATTTTGGAGCGATTGACCTGCAACAACTCCTTTTTCAGCGGCACACTCACCGTAGAGTCGGAGATGGCAAGCGATGACAACGAGGGCGAACCGCTACCAATCACACACCGACTGCGTGTAACAATTATTGTCTATCGCGAGCCCTACAATCCTCTCATACGCGAGCGAGAGGCGGGTTACGATGGCAATATCCGTGACCTTGCCGCCGTATGGTGGGAGCACGACACATCAACCGTAAACGACAACCAAATCGAGGACGACTTCGACTTCGAATTACTCAAAGAGGTAATAATGAGAAATTAGAGAGCATATATACATTTATAAAATATACGAGTATGAATTTTATCGATTTTTCGCAAAGTGTCTATCCATTTTTGGAGCTGCAACAATTTCACAAGGTCTATTACAAACTCTTGGATGCGTTTGCCGAGGGTCGCATACGGCGACTGATTATCACAATGCCGCCCCAACACGGCAAGAGCGTAGGTGCAACCGTACTGCTACCCGCCTATATGCTCGGTCTAAACCCCGACCTACGTATCGCCATAGCCTCCTACTCCGCCACGCTTGCCTCGAAATTCAACCGCCGAGTGCAGCGTATCATCGAATCGGACGAATATGCAGCAATATTCCCCGAAACGACCATCAAACGTGGCTCACGGCAGAGTTCCTACATCCGTACTGCCGACGAGGTCGAGATTATAGACCACAACGGAGCGTTGCTATCCGTAGGTCGTGAGGGGTCGCTTACGGGCAACCGTGTCGATTGTTTCATATTGGACGACCTCTACAAAGATGCTATGGAGGCAAATTC
>JAZRCC010000013.1:0-14470 GCA_045635405.1 Alistipes sp. | reverse complement strand
GTTTCTAATGTTGCACATATGTTTCAAGAACATATTGATACGGTTAAGTTGGCAACCGAAACTTATGAACGTAATTTTAATAAGCCTACTTCCATATAGGTAGTTACGAATGTTGCCAGATTCAGACGAGGTTGTGTCTGTGCATAGGTCTCGTCCTTCACCATTCGGTACGCCTCCTCTGCCGATATCCCCTTCTGCGGTATCTGCGAAGTTGGTGCTTGTGTCAGTACCGACTCCATTGTCGAAGTTGTTGTTTGGCACTGCTTTGTTTTGCAATTGTTTTGTTGATTCATAATGTACGTTTTTTAAGATTGACATTGCGGCAACGTCCATAAATCGTACCAACACCCACAAAAGCAGCAGACAAAAATTGTCGTCGCACCGCTTTCTCTTTTGGCAAATGCCTCTATTTTTTGGCAAGACGATTTTCAGAAACCAAAAAGTTTTATTAACTTTGTAGTAATTAAACCTAAAACCGACAAATGATGAAAAAATTACTATTGTTAGTGGCTCTCGTGCTACCCGCTTTGGCATTTGGCCAAGTCGAAATCACCTCGATGCGTGTCAATGGCCTCAACAATGCTATGGGAGTTGCTCCCGACGAGGCTGTCACATTCAGTTGGATATGCGAAAGCCCTACCAAAAACAACATCCAAACCGCATACGAAATCGTCGTTACGGAGCAGGGTCGCAAGGTGTGGAGCAGCGGCAAGGTCGCATCCGACAAATCTACGCAAATTCGATACGAAGGCCCTATCAAAGCCGACAGCCGTTACGCTTGGAGCCTCCGTGTTTGGGATCTCTCGAAAAAGGCTTCGAAACGCCACACCGCAGTTTGGACAACGGGTTTGGCAGTGAAAGATTGGCAAGCCGAATGGATTGGCAGCAAGAGCGAAAAGCCTACGCCTATCCACCTCCGCACCGAGAAGTCGCTCAAAAAGAGAGTGGCTCGTGCAACCGCCTACGTTACGGCACACGGCATCTACGAGGCGTATATCAACGGCGAACGCATAGGCAACTACGAACTCACTCCGGGCTGGACTTCTTATAACAAACGTATTCAGCACCAAGCGTTCGACGTTACCAAGATGTTCGTGACGGGCAAAAACGCCATTGCTGCCGTTGTCACTCCGGGTTGGTATTCGGGCGGTATGAATTGGGGCGACGCAAAGAAGCGTTACCACTATGGTCGCGATGTTGCTCTGCTTATGCAGATACACATCCACTACGCCGACGGCTCGACCGAGATTATCAATAGCGGTGCCGATTGGCTGATGAGCGATACGTCGGCAAAGGCTTCGGGTATCGTATTTGCCAACATCTACGATGGTCAGCATATCGACGCACGACTCTATGACAAGAGTTGGACAACCACAGCCTATGCGGGCGAGGGTTGGAGTAAGGCGACCGTTCTCGATATGCCTAAAAACCACATTATCGCAACAATCAACGAGTCTGTAAAGCCGTATAAGGTTATCAAGCCCGTAAAATATATCGTAACCCCAAAGGGCGAAAAGGTTTTGGACTTTGGTCAAAACATCGTCGGCTGGGAGCGTGTGAATTTGAGAGGCAAAGCGGGCGACGTTGTCAAGATTTCGCACGCCGAAGTGCTCGACAAGCAGGGCAACTTCTACACCACCAATCTCCGCAAGGCGAAGGCTACAAGCATCTACACGTTAAGTGGTGGCGAGGACTACTTCGAGCCACGTCACACCTTCTTCGGCTTCCGCTACTTGCGTGTAGAGGGCGTTGAGGGCGACCTCAATCTCGACGATTTCGAGGTTGTTCCCGTATGGTCATCGTTCGACAACGTGGGTCACTTCTCGTCGTCGAACGACGTGATAAATCAGTTGCATAGCAATATCTGGTGGGGTTTCCACGACAACTTTGTGGATGTTCCGACCGACTGCCCGCAGCGTGACGAGCGTCTGGGTTGGACTGCCGATGCACAGGTATTCTTCCGCACCGCAACATTCCTCGGCCGTGTCGATACATTCTTCCGCAAGTGGTTGGCAGATTTGCGTGCCGACCAGCGTGCCGATGGCCGTGTACCAAAAATCATCCCCGACACATTCCCTACGCAGCATCACCGCTCCGCCTCGACGGGTTGGGCCGATGCAGCGACAATCGTGCCGTGGTTGCACTATATGGCGTATGGCGATGTCGATATTTTGGCAAAGCAGTACGACAGTATGAAGGCGTGGGCGGACTACGTTATCGGCATCAGTCGCGACCGCGATTGGTTGTGGAACAACGACTTCAACGAGCACTATGGCGATTGGTTGTTCTGGACCAAAGATAACGACCGCGATGGTCAGGCTGCAGTGACAAGCAAGTTCCTTATCGCACAGTGTTTCTTTGCCAACTCGGTGGATGTCGTCTATCGTGCAGCAATGCTCTTGGGTAAGACGCAGGATATGTTGTATTACAGCGATATCGCCAAGAAGGTACGCGATGCATTCTGCCGCGAGTATGTAACCCCTAACGGACTTATCTCGTCCGACACACAGACGGCATACGTATTGGCTCTGCACTTCAATATGCTGCCAGAGGATATGCGACCAAAGGCTGTTGCCCGTCTGGTCGATAACATCAAACGTTACAAGTACCACATTACCACCGGCTTCCTCGGCACACCTTACATCTGCAACGTATTGACCGACTACGGCCATAGCGATGTTGCCTACAAGTTGCTGTTGCAGAAGAGTTGCCCAAGTTGGATATACCCGATTTCGAAGGGTGCAACCACTATCTGGGAGCGTTGGGATAGTATCCGCCCTAATGGCGACATCATCAAGGGTATGAACTCGTTCAACCACTACTCGTTGGGTGCTATTGGCGACTGGCTCTATCGCAGTGCCGTAGGTATTCGCGAGGTAGAGCCTGGTTTCAAGAGTATCGTAATTCGTCCTCACACAGGTGGTGATTTCGTAAATATGGAGGCAGCGACCGAGACCCCTTATGGAAAGGTTGCAGCAGCGTGGAGAGCCGAGAAGAACACTCTCACGCAGCTCGATGTCGAGATTCCGTTCAACACCACAGCCACAATTTATGTACCTGCTGCAAGCAGTGACAACGTGATTTGCAGCGATGCAGCGGTTAAGGCCACAGGTGCAAAAGATGGTTGGGTTGAGTATAACGTAGGTAGCGGAAAGTACTCATTCACAGTGAAGTAACCAATCTGCACCGACCACAAAAAACCGACTTTGCGTCATCAGCAAAGTCGGTTTTTTATATCGTATTCAGAGGCTACCCTTTCAGGCTCTCGTTATAAGCCCGAAGCAGCGTATCGCACATAGCCTCCCACGAAAAGCGTTTTCTCTCTTCGTCGAAGTTGCTACAAAAACGCTCCAAGCAATCATCGGCATACAAGCGATTGAGAGCCAAAGCGATAGAGTCGGTATCGGAGTCGCACACTATGCCGACAACACCATCCTTAACGATTTCGGGCAGACCACCCACATTCGTAACCACCATCGGCAGCGAGAAGTTGTAGGCTATCTGTGTCACACCGCTCTGCGTGGCCGTACGGTATGGCAATACGAGAGCATCGGCAGCCGAGAAGTAGTAGCGAACATCATCATCGGCGACAAATCGATCGTGCAACACCACCCTATCGCCCAACTTTGCAATAAGTTCGTCGTAGTGAGTCCTATCGTCGTAAAATTCGCCCGCAACAATCAGCCTTACATCGGGCAAATCAACCCTCTGCCACGCCTCTAACAACATATCCAACCCCTTGTATTGGCGAATCAGACCAAAGTAGAGCAGATATCGCTTCGAGGGGTCAACACCCAACTTTGCACACGCCTCATCACGCGACACTCGCTCGCCAAAGTTGGTAAACATCGGGTGTGGCGAATATAGCGACGGAACCTGCGTATAGCGACACAACTCGCCGTGCACCTGCTCCGACATATGTACAAAGGCATCGACCGAGCCGAGGTAGTAGCGATTGAAGAGATGGTCGGTCAGGTGGTGCTCGTGTGGCTCAACATTATCTATTTGGCAAACCACCTTTGTGTGTCCATTGCGGCGTGCAAGTCGGGCAATAGTTCCAAAGCAGGGTGCCATAAACGGAGTCCAATACTTCATCAACACCATATCGGGACGCTCTCGGCAGATACGCTGTCCGATGCAAATCCAATTCAACGGATTGCACGTATTGACACATCGTTCGATACTCAAATCGGCGGGTGCCGATGTATCTACGGTCTGTGACTTGCCCGGAAAGAGCAACGTCGGATACTGCAACGAGAAGGTGTATATCTTCACCTCGTCGCCACGCCGTTGATACTCGCGTGCCATAGTCTCCATAATCGACGCCAGACCTCCACGATAGGGGTGTGCCGGACCTAAAATTACGATTTTCATTCGTCGCTACATCTGATTTTGATGTAAAGATACGAAAAAATCGCAAAATGCAGCACGCTACTCCTCTTTTTTGCTCGACTTGGCAACATTTCGCGAGTGTGCCACCGATTGCAAAGCGAGATATTGAGCCCCGTAGTCTATCATATTTTGGAGTTCGGTGCGGAAAGTATCGAGGTGTCGCTCCTCCTCTGCCGACATATCCTGAAATATGCGGTGAGTCACGGCGTCGTCCTCGCCACTGCACAATCGGGAGTACTCGTTGTAGGTGTCGATGGTCGATTGTTCGAGCGAGCAGGTGAGCTCCAACGCCTCGCGAACACCATCGACCTGAACGGTGCGAAACGAGGGATTCATATCGACACGCCCCTGCAAAAAGAGTATTCGCTCGGCGATATGCTCGATATGTTGCATCTCGGCAATCGATATGCGTCGCATAAGCGTAGCGAGATATTCGTAGCCTGCATCCTCGAAGATTGTATGAAAGTAGAGATATTGGAGAGTTGTCGAAATCTCCTTACCCAACGCATCGTTTAGACGGTCGATGCTCCGCTGATACTTGTTTGTCTGCTCCATAATTCGAATGATTTATGGAGCTATCGGGCAAAAGCAGTGCCAAAAATGCTATCGCCACTCTATCGTAGCACGACACGCCGCCTTTGCATCATCGACATTAAAGACCTCGAAGTGCGATACGTCATCGCATTGGGCATAGCCTATGCGGAGCAGTTGGTCGGCACGACACTCGTGCAGGAAGTGAACATCAAATCGTAACGCTCTATCCTCACGCCAAACATCTATCGGCATCGAATCGACCATCATCGAGATATATCGCATCGTATTGACGTGGCAGTTGAAGTCGATATCGCTGTATGCAACACGTCGTTCGCGACTACTCACATAATCGACCGGCAACAACTTGCGTGGAGCTTCGCAAGGCGATGGAGCATCGCACAAACGCCCCTCCCACAGAGCCTCGAAAGCGGTGATGTCCGACACACGGCGGGTCTCAACATTCAGCAGACACCACTGCGACACGGCACGACCAATCACCACACCTTCGCTATCGACCACCTCGAAATTTCGGGTCGATATCAATCGTGTATTCTCATTGACCCACGTACGCAACAAGAGCTCTTCGTATTGGGCAGGACGCCTATCCAACTCTATTGTCATACGCGACAAGACCCACGTCATCCCATATTGCGTCAATAGGACATCAATGCCAAAACCTCGGTTGTGAGCATCGCTACCCGCCGCATCGAGCATAAAGTTGCCAATCGCACAGAGTGTTGCACGCAACGTATAATCGACGTGCTGTGGTTCGACCGTATGTTTAATGAGAGTCTTTTCTGCCATAATCGCCTTTTTAGTTCGACAAATATATAAATTTTTCTCCGATTATGAAATTTTTACCCATTATGCGACGTTATTACGACATAATAGAACATAAATAGCAGTCGGACAAGCATATTTTCGCCATACATCATTGCATATTTAGCAAGAAATTTATACTTTTGTGGGTTACAAAGTATATTAGGCAAATCCGTGCGTGCAGCGTTGGGCGTTACGGTTTGCGATGAAGCTACTATTTATTGTATAAATAAGGAGTATGGGAGTCGTTATCAAATTGGCGAACATAATGGCAAAACGCCGAATTTCGCTGACCGAGCTTGCAGAACGTATCGACATAACACCTGCAAACCTCTCGAAGCTCAAAAACGGACGAGCAAAGGCGATTCGTTTCTCGACCCTCGAAGCGTTGTGTCACGAGTTGCATTGCCAACCATCCGACATAATCGAGTATGACGAGTGGCAGTAAACCGTTTGAATGACCGACCGTGCAAAAGAGAAAAAATATATATACACCGCAAAAAAGTACGACAAAATTTGGAAAATAGTCGGGGGGGGGTATATTTGCAACGACATAGAAAAACAAAACTTTAATACAAACAAAGCAATGAGAAGATTTTTAACATTGGTAATTGTAGCGATGTTTGCAATTACCGCCCTTGCCCAAAGGGTTGGAGGACCTGCTCCACAGTATATTCCTGTGGACAAAGATGTAAGAATGGGCAAATTGGAGAATGGTATGACCTACTACATTCGCCACAACGCCAAGCAGAAGGGTTTGGCAAACTTCCACATTCTTCACAGCGTAGGTGCTATTCAGGAGGATGACAACCAGCAGGGTCTGGCTCACTTCCTCGAACATATGGCATTCAACGGTACAACCAATCTCCCAGGCAAGTCGATGATGGAGTATCTCGAAAGTATCGGTGTTAAGTTTGGTGCAAACCTCAACGCCGGCACAAGCTGGGACTACACATCGTATCTGATGACTGACGTTCCCGTAAAGCGTCAGGGCATTATCGATACCGCAATGCTCGTGCTGCACGATTGGTCGCACTTCATTACGCTCAACCCAAAAGAGATTGACTCGGAGCGTGGCGTTATAAAAGAGGAGTTGCGTACACGCGACGGTGCCGGCTGGCGTTCGACTATCCAGCTGTTAAAGGCGTTGTTCAAAGGCACAAAGTACGAGCACCGCAACCTTATCGGCCACCTCGATGGTCTGTCGTCGTTCAAATACGATGATATCAAATCGTTCTACCACAAGTGGTACCGCCCAGACTATCAAGCGGTTATCGTTGTAGGTGATATCGACGCTGCAAAAATCGAGGAGCAGGTTAAGACGCTGATGGCCGACATCCCTGCACCAGCAGCCGATGCCGCTAAAAAGGAGGTTATCGTAGTTCCCGACAACCAGGAGCCAATTATCTCCATTATGGAGGACCCAGAGGCTCAACACAGCCGTGCATCGCTCTACATCAAGCACCAAGCTATTCCAAAGGAGATGCGTAACACGCAACACGTTGAGTTTATCAAGACCGCCGAGGCGTTGGGCCGTACAATGGCTGCAAACCGTATTTCGGAGATTACAATGAAACCCAACGCTCCGTTCATCGCCGGACATATCAGCAACTCATCGGTCGGTATCTGCCCTACACTCGAAACCTTGACCGCAATTTCCGTTACCGAAGATGGCGAATTGCTCAAAGGATTCGAGGCTATCTACACCGAGTTGTTGCGTATTGCTCGTCACGGCTTTACACAGGGCGAGTTGGAGATTGCAAAGGCTTCGCTGATGCGTGCGTGCGAGAGTGCATACGCAAACCGCAACGACCGCCTCAATGGCGATTACGTTCGTCGCTACACCAACCACTTCTACAAGAATGAGCCTATTCCGAATGCCGAGCTCGAATGGCAGATGGATAGCACAATGATTAGCCAGATGCCTATCGAGGTTATCAACCACGTATTCAAGGCTTATGCAACCGACAACAACAATGTGGTTGTCGTAAACACTCCAAAGAAGAAGGATTTGGTAGCACCTACCGAGGCCGAAATTCTTGCAGTAATGCAGAAGGTGCGTGCATCGGAGATTGAGCCATACAAGGATAACACCGTAAAGGTTCCGCTTATCGAGAAGCCAGAGGCTTTGCGACCATCGCCTGTAAAGAAGGAGGCAAAGAACGAACTCTACGGCACAACCGAATGGACTCTCAAAAACGGAATGAAGATTGTCGTTAAGCCAACCACATTCAAGGCCGACGAAGTATTCATTTTGTCGGTATCGAACAAGGGTAATGCTCATATTGCCGACGAGTTGTACCACACCGCCGACAACCTCTCATCGTTTGTTGAGCAGATGGGTGTTTCGAAGTTCTCGATGAACGACCTCAAAAAACAGTTGGCAGGAAAGCGTGCAAACATTATGACTATGTTTGATGACGAAGAGGCTGCCATTATCGGTATTACTTCGCCAAAGGATGTGGAGACCTGCTTGCAATTGATGCACCTCTACTTTACCGACCCTCGTTTCGATAAGAACGACTTTGATGTTTGTATGAACCAATACCGCAGTGCGACCGCAAATCAGGAGACAGACCCTGACTACCTATTCTCGAAGGAGCGTTCGAAGGTGTTGTATAACAACCACTTCCGTTGCAAGCCTTTCTCGTCGGAGGTATTGGATATGATTAAGTTCGAGCAACTTGCTCCGATTTACAAGGAGTTGATGGGCAACGCTTGCGAGTTTACTACATACGTTATCGGTAACGTAGATTTGACAACATTACAGCCACTCGTAGAGCGTTATATCGGCTCATTGCCAGGCTCGAAGAAGTTGGCAAAAGAGGTTGATGACGGCATTCGTCTCCACGCCGGTACAGCAGATTTCAAGGTGAAGATGCAGCAGCCAAAAGTTCGCGTATCACGCACCTACTCGGGCGATATGGAGTACACCATCAAGAACAAGACCCTCCTCTCGGTACTTGCACAGATTTTGCGTATGCGTTACACCGAGTCTATCCGCGAGGAGAAGGGTGGTACATACGGTGTTCGCACAGGTGCCAACCTCTCGAAAGAGCCTGCACCAACATACAGCCTCATTATGCAGTTCGACACGAACGAGCAGATGGCCGACGAGTTGAGCGAGATTCTGATTGCAGAGGTTCGCAAGATTGCCGAGCAGGGTCCAAAAGCCGAGGATGTTGAGAAGGTTCGCGAGTATCTGCTCAAAGAGTGGAAGAAGCAAATCGAGCAGAACTCGAAGTGGATATCGATGTTGCAGGGCTACTACAACGATGGTCTCGACTATATGCGTGACTACGAGAATATCGTGAAGGGTATGACCTACGACGACATCAAAGCGTTGGCAAAGAAGATTGTCGATGACAACCGCCTTGCATACATTGTTATGCGTCCCGAGAAGTAATCAATTTTCGGAATAAATCTTGCAAAGTCCTCCCGTAGCGGAGGACTTTTTTTTTGTTGCCGATTCCGCCAATGTGCGACAACGAAAAAGTATAACGATTTAAGATTTTGCACCGTTTAAGTTACAAATCACCATTACCCTCCCCGATAAACTTACAAATTGTAAGCAAATGCGTGATTTTACTAAATTATCGAACAAAATATATTGTCGATATCTTCTTTTTTTGCTACATTTGCCGCCCGATACTCTTATAGAGTATAGCGAAACGAAAAGCAAAAATTTATAGATACAAATAGTTTAACAACAAAAACCAAAACACTAATTATGAAAAACATTTTCAAATTGCTCCTTCTCTCAGCCGTTGTGCTGGTAGCGGGTGCTATGACATCTTGTAGCGACGACAATACGTCGGGCGGCTACGAGGGAATGCCAACTATCAAGGTTGAGCCTCAAAGCGTGAATGTTTCGCTCGAAGGTGGCGAGACCGAAGCTGTTCTTGTTTCGACTCCTGCTGCTTGGAGCATCGACATCGACACCGACGGTGTTATCCCAAGCCTTACGAGCGGCAACGGCCCTGCACACGTTTCGTTCGTTGTACCAGAGGCTGACGCAATGCGTACCATCAAGGTAACTTTCTCGGCTACGGGTTACGTTTACGGCTACCCTATCACAAAGAAGGCTACGCTGACAATCGTTCAGTCCAATAGCGAGTTCCCAACGGGTGCTTACATCTACAAAGAGGATTGCGGCTCTGCCGTATCGAAGGATGGCGACTATTGGCCATACGTTGACGCTTATCAGGGTTGGAATCCACAAGGTGGCGAAGGCGTTAATCAGAGCGGCGTAACCTATACAGGTGCGAGTGCTTCGGTGCGTAACAGCGGTAAGTCATGGGCTCCTGTTGGTGCTACCTACGCAACCGACGCTCCTTACGCATACATCAGCAAGCCGGACAACGACTTTGTTATCAACAACGTAGCTTTGAAGAGCGGTACTTTGAACTACACCTTCACCTTCACTGCGTACAACACCTACGCATCGCTTATCGATTCGCCTTATACTCCTGCCGCAGTTGCTCCTGCATCGGGCAAGAACCTCAAACTCTCTATCAGTGCAGACAACCAGACTTGGGCAGACGTTGCATTCAGCGTTGTTGCTGACGGCTCGAATGGCTGGTACTATGCAATCGCTCCATTCACTTTGGCAAGCGAGGTTGAGAAGATCTACATCAAGTTCCACAGCTACAAGGGTGACACATCGACCCCACTCCCTTCGGATGCCTACAAGTATCAGGCTTCGATGCGTTTGGACGACTTTACGTTGACCGTAGGTGGCGATGGTCCTGTTTTGGATTTCACTGCTCCTGAAACGCCTGTAACTCCTACCCTCTCGATTGCCGATATTTTGACACAGGGCGAGGGTACCTACAAGGTTGAGAACGCTTGGGTATATGCTACATACGCTCGTGGTGCACTGCTCACCGATGCAAGCGGTAAGATGATTCTTGCCTATATGGGTGAGGGTGTTAATATCCCTGCTGTTGGCAACGTGGTAAATGTTGAGGGTAGCACCTCGACCTACGCAGGTATGTTGCAATTCGGTCAGGGCACAACTTTGACCGCTACGGACGAGACAAAGAGCGTAAACTATGGCACTGCCGTTGTTATGTCGGGTAGCGATGCCGATGCATACCTTTCAGCTCCTGAAATCAAGTACGCAACCATCAGCGGTAGCCTCAACATCAGCGGTTACTACTACAACGTAGAAATCGATGGTGCAACAGCTGCTCGTGGCTCGATTTCGTACCCAGATGCAACGATGGCTGCTAAACTTGCAGAGATGAACGGTGCTCCTATCAAGGCAACTGGCTTCCTCATTGGTGCAAACATCAACAACAGCGGTAAATTCGTAAATATGATGATTACCGACGTTGTTAAGGAGGGCGAGGCAAATCTTCCAGATCAGCCAGCAGGCACCTTCGCAAAGGTTAGCACCGTAGCTGCACTCACCGCAGGCGAGTACTATATGGCTGCTTACATTACCGAGTACGACGGCACAGATTATTCGGCTTATCCATACCATATGTGGACAGGCGAGGTTAAGGGCGATGCAGCTGCTGATGCAAATGCCGACCTCGTAACTATCGACTACAAATATGCAGAGGGCAAGTTGGTTGTTGAGCCTGCTGATGCTATCGCGGTTGCTGCGAAGGTTGCTTTCGAGGCTGTTGCAGAGAAGGCTAACACCTACTACATCAAGGTTGGCGACAAGTATCTCGCAAGCGTAGTTGCTGCAAAGAACCGTCGTTTGGCTCTCGATGCAACCGCTGCAGAGTGGGTTGCAACCGACAATGCAAATGGTGGTATCACACTTTCGAGCAACGGAGTATATCTCGGTTCGGCAAACGCTTCATCAAACTTCTTGCGTTCGTACAATAAGGAGGCTACGCTCAAACAGGGTGTTGTTCTCTTCACCCCTGGCGAGCCTTCGGGTGACGAGCCTGTTACACCAGAGCCTACTCCGGACCCAGAGCCAACACCAGACCCAACTCCTGATCCAACCCCAGAGCCAACCGGCACATACGTTTCGCTCTCGTTGGATACAATCGACACTTCGTCGTGGCCAGTTAATAAGTATGGTGAGCAGAATGTTACCAACCTCTCGACATACCTCACTTTCAATGTTGGCGGTTTCGACTTTACGGCTTGTAAGTGGTGTTTGCCAGATACAAAAAACGCTTACAATGGTATCGCTATGCAGGCACAAGGTAATACCGATGCTGCAAAGCAGTCGCGTATCGGTAACACCACATCGTTTGGCAAGATTACAAAGATTACGGTTATCACCTACAACGAGAAGTACACCCCTAACTTCAACATCATTGCAAGCGATTCGCAAATCGTAGGCGTAGAGGTTCCTGCTTCGATGATCAATGCAGAGTCGCTCCAAACAACAGAGACCGCTGCCGGCTCATTGAAGAAGTTTACCACCGTATTTACTCCATCGTCGGATTGTGGTTTCTTTGCAATCTACAAGAACACAACCGGTGCATTGTACACAGGCGAGATTATTATCGAGTACGAGAAGTAATCGCCGGCTGACACACCAAAGGCAAAACTCTCTCGGCAGGGCAACCTGCCGAGAGTTTGGTGCCTTTTAAGAGATTGACATCGGGCAGACCGCAAAATAGAGGAGTCGAAACCCGATTTTGAAATGTGACGATGATTTATAGCGAAAGATTTTTATGATTTTCAAGCAACTATTCAAGACAGTAGTATTGCTATTGACCACAACCGTAATCGTCGCTTGCAGCGGTAACGACGATGCCTGGTCCCCTTGGGAGTCGCACGCCGAGCTGAAACGCACGATTGTTGGTTACGACGAAACAACACTCGTGGGAGCAACCCACGGTGACCCTCGTTACACCTACGAGGCTACCATCGTAGAGGGAAACGATTGGTGTTCGTTCTCGAAGGGTAAGAATGACTCTTCGACCAACGGCATTGTTGGCGGAACATTTACTCTCTACTTGGATGTAAACACCAGCAACGAAAGCCGCACAGCTACCATCGAGGTACAGTATAATGGCGGCAAATATCGTACAACGCTCGAATTTGAGCAGTTGGCAATGAGTCAAAACAGCTCCTACGACCGCTCGTGGGGCGAGCAGCCTGCAATGAAAGAGGCTAACAACTTTATCTACAAGACATACTACACCACTACGAACGGCCGCAGCGTGCGTAACTTCTCAATCTGTTACGATACGGACAAACTCGTTTCGCAGTGGGTTGCATACCCTATCCACCAACTCTACGAGAACAAAGGCACCTCGCGTACGGACCTTTGGGCTTTCGACGATACGGTTTGGACAGGGAGTGCAGGCAATTGGACAAAAGAGTACGTCCCTACATACCCCGTAATCGACAAGAGTTTGCAACAAGATATCGAGAGCGGTGCTTACGGTACGGGCGACAGTCGAGGACATATGCTCCCATCGGCAAGCCGACTGATGACCGTAATGGCAAACGCACAGACATTCTATGCAACCAATATGATGCCGCAAAATGGTAAATTCAACAGCGGTTCGTGGGCAAAAGTCGAGGGTTGGGCTCGTAACAACAAGTGCAACGATACGCTCTTTGTTGTGACGGGAACGCTGTTCGACAAATCAAATCCAAATTGCCGTACATTCACATCGAAAGGTCGCACCATCACCCGACCATCGCACGCCTACAAGTTGTTGTTGCGTACACGTTCGGGCTCGACAGGTAAAAACATAAAGGATATCAAGTCGGCAAACGATATCAAAGCCATCGCCTTCTTGTTCGAAAATTCGAACGCCGGAAATAGCGATCCACGCAATGCGGTCGTATCGATTGCCGAAATCGAGGCTCTGACAGGCTTTACGTTCTACCGTAACCTCGACCCTGCGATTGCCGACGAGGTGAAGTCGCAGAAGAACTTTAATGATTGGAATTTCTAATAAAACAACAGTATGAAAAAGTTACTTATCACAACGCTGCTCTTATCGGCAATCTTCATCTGCTGTTTCGCACAGAATAAGCATATGGTTGTCTTCTACAACCTCGAAAATCTGTTCGACACAATCAATGACCCCGATAAGAACGACGAGGAGTTCCTGCCGGAAGGCGACAAAAAGTGGAACACGACAAAGTACCAAAAGAAGCTCGGCAATATGGAGCGTGTATTGTTCGACATCGCAGCCATCGACCGACGTTTCCCTGCCGTAATCGGTGTTTCGGAGATTGAGAACCGTCTGGTGCTCGAAGATTTGATTGCCCAACCAAAGCTCTCACACGGCAACTACCGAATCGTTCACTTCGATTCGCCCGACCGTCGTGGTGTCGATTGTGCATTCTTCTATCGTCCAAACGACTTCAAATATGAGGGAAGTGCTGCCGTGAAGCTCGAAATTCCTGGTATGCCCAACTTCCGTACCCGTGATTTGGTTACGATGTGGGGAACAATCGAGGGCGAGCCATTCTACTTCGTCGTATCGCACTGGCCATCGCGTCTGGGCGGTAAGGAGCGTTCGGCACATCTTCGCGAGGCTGCTGCTGCCGCTTGCCGTCATCTTGCCGACTCGGTACGCACCGCAAATCCTAATGTAAAAGTTGTTGTTATGGGTGACCTTAACGACGATGCTACGGACGATAGCGTAGTGGAGACTTTGGGTGGTAAGGGCAACATCAAGAAGCTCGCTCCGGGTGATATGTACAACCCGTTCTACGATATGTTGCGAGCAGGTCACGGCACATTGGCTTACCGCGATTCGTGGAACTTGTTCGACAATATCGT
>JAZRCC010000012.1:0-2699 GCA_045635405.1 Alistipes sp. | reverse complement strand
GGGTCGGAGCCCATCTCCTGACGAATCATCGTTGCACCGGCACGCTCTGCCCATACGGCGAGCTGGTCGATTGCTGCTGCTCGGAATGTGTCGGCAGCACCGATATAGACCTTTTTGCCGGTACGCGTAAGTTGTGCTGCGAGTTTGCCGATTGTGGTTGTCTTGCCGGCACCATTTACGCCGACAACCATAACCACGTAAGGCTCACCCTCCTTTGCATCGAGCCCAAAGCAGTCAATCGAGCCCTCCGCCTCCTCCATAAGCAGCGATATCTCGTCGTGAAGGATGGAGTGCAACTCTGCGGTGTTGATATATTTGTCGCGAGCCACACGAGCCTCGATGCGTTCGATGATTTTAACGGTGGTCTCGACTCCTACGTCCGATGTGATAAGCACCTCCTCCAAGTCGTCGAGAACGTCGGCATCGACGGTCGAACGACCTGCGATGGTGCGGGCGAGTTTCGAGAAGAAGCCCTCCTTTGTGCGTTCAAGACCTGCGTTTATCGCCTCTTGTTGGTCGGCTTGCACCTCTGTGGATTGGCTCTCCTCCTGTTTTTTGCTTTTGAAAATATCGAATAAACCCATATAACAAATGTTTCAAAAATTACGCAAATATAGTTATTTTATCTATATTTGCATCACTCTTGCAGCCGAAAAAGGGTTGTGCTTCAACATTTTTTTTGATGTCGGGCTCTTTTTTCGATGCTTTTCGCAATGAGCCTATATTTCAAAATGTTTTTCGACCTATGCTTGATGGAATTTGGGAGTTTTTAGGGATGTTGTGCCAGATGTCGCCATTCTTGTTGCTCGGCTTTCTGATTGCGGGCATAATGCACGCATTCGTGCCACGACGATTTTTTGCCAACTATCTGTCGCATAACTCGTTGCGTGCAGCGTTCCGGGCCATATTGATTGGTATTCCGTTGCCGTTGTGTTCGTGCGGTGTTGTGCCTACGGCCGTCTCGATGCGTCGTGAGGGGGCTTCGCTTGCGGCAACGGTAGCGTTTCTGATTGCCACACCCCAAACGGGCGTAGATTCGATATTGGCAACGGCGGCTCTGCTCGGTATGCCGTTCGCTATGATTCGCCCTATTGCTGCATTTTTAACGGCACTTTTTGGTGGTCTTATGGTTGTGCTGCTCTGTCGTTCGGTTGCTCGGGCGGAGCAGGGTAGTGTCACTGCGTTCTCATCCGATGACAGCCGTCCGAAGGGGTTTTGGAGTCGCTGCATTGTGACTCTGCGATATGGCTTTTTGGATATGATGCAGGATATCGGCAGATGGCTGATTTTAGGTTTGGCGGTGGCTGCCCTCATTACGATATTGGTGCCCGATGGATTCTTCGTATCGTTCAACGATAGACCGCTGTTGAGTATGGTGTTGGTACTGCTCTTTGCAGTGCCGATGTATCTCTGTGCTACGGGGTCGATACCTATTGCTGCGGCACTGATACTCAAAGGGTTGTCGCCAGGTGCGGCACTCGTGTTACTGATGGCTGGACCTGCAACCAATGCCGCATCGATAATCGTTGTCGGCAGGTCGCTTGGCATTCGTGCGTTATGCGTCTATCTGTTCTCGATTATGGTAGGTGCAGTGGCTATGGGTTTGGTGGTCGATATGGCATTGCCACGGGAGTGGTTTGCGATATCGCAGAGCGTATGTGCGGCGGAGTGTCACTCGGCATTGGCGTGGTATGAGATTGCCGCTACTGTTGTATTGTTGCTGCTTTTGGCGGTAGCTGCCGTAAGGAGTTTGAAAAGTTCAAAAAGAGATAAGAGGAGTATGAAACAGATTTACCGAATTAAGGGAATGATGTGCAACCACTGCAAGGCGAATGTAGAGCGTATACTCGCATCGTTGGAGGGTGTTGTTGCCGTAAGTGTCGATTTGGCTGCCGGCGAGGCTACGGTTGAGGGCTCGGTGGAGCGAGAGCAGGTCATTGCCGCCATTCGTGCAATGGGCTACGACTACGTCGAGGAGTAGCACCGACGGTCGAAAAAGGCTTTTTTGTAGGCTCTGCGGCGTTTGGGTATATCTTTTGCAGTAGATTTTGCGAGTTTAACTAAAATCTATTGCGTATGTATATCTTGTGGTATCTGCTTATCGGATTGGTGGTTGGTTGGCTTGCCAATCTGATTATGCGAGGCAATGGCTCACGATTTTTGCTAAATATAGTCGTGGGAGTTGTCGGAGGACTGCTGGGAGGCTGGGTCGTATCGTGGTTCGGGTGGATTCCGATAGGCACCGTTGCGACATTCTTTACGGCTCTCTTCGGAGCGATTCTCTTTTTGGCTATCGTATCGCTGTTTCAGCGTTGCGACTCGTGCGAATAGTGCAGACCGTCGTTATGCCTGTAAAATGAACAAAGGCTGTCCGATGGACAGCCTTTGTTGTTGATTTTATCCGACGACAAGTTCTACTTGTTCTTCTTATCGTAGCGTTTTGCGTAGCGGCTCATAAACTTATCCACACGACCTGCGGTATCAACCAACTTCATCTTACCGGTGTAGAATGGGTGCGATGTGTTGGAGATCTCCATCTTATACACGGGATAGGTTTCGCCGTTCACCTCGATGGTCTCCTTTGTCGAAACGGCGGACCTGCACAAAAACACGTGGTCATTCGACATATCTTTGAATGCCACCAAACGATAATTTTCCGGATGAATTCCCTGTTTCATCTTGTTTGTTTTTGTTAATTA
>JAZRCC010000011.1:0-2094 GCA_045635405.1 Alistipes sp. | reverse complement strand
ATTATAGAGCACGTTGACACCGAGCGAGTAGGAGTGCCGTCCATCGCTCTTGGTGGCAGCAGCATTTGCCTCGATGCGTGTAATACGGCTTGCTCGGTCGGCTATCACATAGACCGCATTGCCGTTTTGAAGGCGATTGCGGGCGATAAGTTCATCGAAATCTATCTGCGTATATCGTTTATCATCGGCGAGCCACGCTTGCGTAATAGCGTCGGATATATCGAAATCTTCGTAATAGTTCGGCAGATAGCGACAGTTGTCGGGGCGGGGTGTTTGGGCATTTAACCAATCGAGCATACTATAACGCTCTGTTCCGAGTGTTGCTGCCATAGCCGCCTCAAATCGCCAATCTTTGCCTATGCGTCGTGTATATGCCGCCGCAAGTGTAGGTAGCAGGTTGCGACGAACATTGGCGTTGCGGATTTTGCCATTTTGCAGACCCCACGATGGGTTATAGAGGTTGTTGTTCGTAAGGTCAAACACCTCACGCACGGTCGATTGTCGAACAGAACGCTCTGCGGGCGACATAGCAAATAGCAACGAGAGGTGTTGTAGGGTATCGATGCGATACAAAGCCGTTGCATTTATCGTTGCCTGATTGCCATACAGACCATCGACGTGCATATCACGTCCCGTTTTTGCACGCACTTCGGTTGCAAGTTGCCAGCGTTTGCCGATGCGAAATGTGCCGTTGTAGGATACGCCAAACGGAGCATTTCTGCTCGACATATTGACATTTATGCGTTGCTGCTCCTCGGCAAGCGAATCGATGACGATTTCGGTTTGAGCACCTCGGCTGCCAATATAATTACGCAGCGTGGATACATCGTACTCCGTTGATGAATTGAGGGCCAATCGCCAAAAGCTCGAACGGTTAATACCTTCGACCGCCACACCGTGAAATAGGGTAGCGTGCTCGTTGTAAGCCTCACCACGTTGCATAAATCGGATATGGGACAAGTTGTAATCGAGCAGTCGGGTATTGCACCTTTTGCGAGGAGTATTGATGATAGTTTGCAGCGAATCCCTCTTCTCTTTTTCATAATCCTCGATGGTCTCGAATAGCTTATAATAGCGATAGTCGTACAAATCTTGTGCTACGACAGATTCATACGACCACAACGCAAAGCAGCACGCAAGTGCCACCTTTATACCGAAAACTACTCTTGCAAAGCTCTCCAAATCATATCTTTTAGTTGGGTGATATTCAAACCCGAAACCGATGAGATAAATATGGCTTCGATACCTTGTGGCAGGTGAGCCTTCATCTGCTCGATAAGTTCATTGTCCAACATATCGCACTTGGTGATAGCCAACAGACGTGTTTTGTCCAACAATTCGGGGTTGTATTGGGTCAATTCGCCCAACAATATATCATAATCGTGGCAAATATCGTCGCTGTCGGCAGGTATCATAAAGAGCAGTATAGAGTTTCGCTCTATATGACGCAAGAAGCGTGTTCCGATACCCTTGCCTTCGTGGGCTCCCTCGATAATTCCCGGAATATCTGCCATAACAAAGGAGTGACCCTCTCGCACCTCGACGATACCGAGATTTGGCTCCAATGTCGTAAAAGCGTAGTTTGCAATCTTTGGTTTGGCCGCCGATACTACCGACAAAAGCGTACTCTTGCCCGCGTTAGGGAAACCAACCAAGCCCACGTCGGCAAGCACTTTTAACTCCAAGATAAAAGCACCCTCTGCACCCTCTTCGCCCGGCTGTGCATAGCGAGGAGCCTGGTTTGTAGCACTCTTGAAGTGCCAATTGCCCAGACCGCCACGACCACCTTGCAGCAATACGAGTTGTTCGCCGTCGGTCGTTACCTCGCCAACAACCTCGCCCGTTTCGGCATTGCGTGCAACTGTACCGAGTGGAACGGGGATGATGATATCTTTGGCATCCTTACCCGACGAACGAGCACCCGAACCACACTCGCCATCTTCGGCAAATTGGTGTCGTTGATATTTGAGGTGTATAAGTGTCCAATATTGACGGTCGCCACGCAGAATAATGCTGCCACCACGACCACCGTCGCCACCATCGGGACCTCCGAAGGCGACAAACTTCTCGCGACGGAAGTGTGCCGAACCTGCT
>JAZRCC010000010.1:0-1591 GCA_045635405.1 Alistipes sp. | reverse complement strand
TCCGACTTACTCAAAATCGGGTATTTAACCCCTTGTATATGCTCTATTTTGACTATTTTTAAGTATTGCACACCACCGAGAGTTTCAATACTTTTGCGGTGCAAAAAAAAAACGAGGAGACAAAAAAGTTATGGAGAGTGTAAGTTTATACCTTTCGACCAACACGATGCAGAGCCTTATCAAGGACAATAGTCTTTTGTTGATGGTCATAAATCGTTTCGGTATCTCATTGGGTTTTGGCGAAAAGAGTGTTAAGGAGGTTTGCGAAGAGAACAGTGTCGATACCGATACATTCCTCGCCGTTGCAAACTTCATCAGCGGCTATTCAAAGTCCACCGCCAACATCTCGATTCCATCACTTATCAGCTATCTGAAACGGGCTCATACATTCTTTCTCGACTACAACCTTCCAACCATTCGCCGTCGTTTGATAGACTCCATCGACTACTCCGCCGCAGATGGTGTTGCACAGCTGATTATCAAGTTCTTCGACGAATACGTTGCCGAAGTTCGCCGCCATATGGAGTACGAGGATAACATCGTCTTTTCGTATGTTGAAAATCTGCTGGTAGGCAAACTCAACGACGCATACACAATCAAAGCCTTCGCCGAAAAGCACAACCACATCGAGCCGAAGTTGCACGAGTTAAAGACCATTATTATCAACTACTACCCCGAACGAGGCAACGACCAACTGACATCGGTCCTGTTCGACCTTATAAGTTGCGAACACGACCTATCGTCGCACTGTCAGGTCGAAGACCTCCTATTCGTTCCGACCGTCGAGGCTTTGGAGAAGAAGATAATGGCACAAGGCGAGCAGCACAATCCGGCAAATAGTGCGGACGACGATGGTAATCGAACGGCGGTCGAACTTCTATCGCCTCGCGAAAAGGATATTGTGGTGAGTGTCGCTCGCGGACTGTCAAACAAAGAGATTGCCGATTACCTCAACTTGTCGGTACATACGGTCGCTACACACCGCCGTAATATCTCGTCGAAATTACAGATACACTCGCCCGCAGGCCTCACAATCTACGCCATCGCCAATAAACTTGTCGATTTGAAAGATATCAAGCTGTAAGCAACGCTATGCGAGACAACGAGCATCGCTACGCAATGCCCACCGCCTCGCATCTTCTACCACCACATTTGCAATCCTCCGTATGCAGCAAACAATGCGGCAGTCAATTTGGCACATCGTTATCAAATAAAAAATAGCGTTATATCATTTTCCGTAAAGCGTATAGTTTTTTTTTGTTTATTCTTGGCACAATTTTGGGAATATCGGCACAGAAAACCAAAACAATCCGATATGAAGCAGAACGATAAAAAACATTTGACGGCGGAGAATGGTCGCCCCATTGCCGACAACCAGAACACGCAGACCGCAGGCGTTCGTGGGCCTGTGACGATGCAAGATCCGTGGCTCGTGGAGAAGTTAGCCCATTTTGACCGCGAGGTGATTCCCGAGCGTCGTATGCACGCCAAGGGCTCGGGTGCGTATGGTACATTCACCGTTACGCACGACATCTCGGCCTACACCCGTGCCTCGATATTCTCTCAGGTGGGCAAAAAGACCGAGTGCTTT
>JAZRCC010000009.1:0-2192 GCA_045635405.1 Alistipes sp. | reverse complement strand
AGCGATGTTATAGAATATATTTAATTTGTACAGGACTACGTAATCGCAACAGAGTCCCTCCCTTTTTAGGGCAAAAGCCCCACAAAACGGCAAGCTACTCAATAGTTAGTACTCCACTGCAATTTTATAGGGAACTCCATTCAAAACACGTCGATTGCTGCGGTAATATGTGCCGAACTTACCAACAGAGGTTGCGACAGTCGTTTCGCAAAAGACCGATACATACCAGCGGCCTGCTCTTGGCATCTCAATTACAAGTTGCTTTTTGCAGCCACGCGACACGCTCTTAATCAGCGTATTATCGTGAAACGCTAACTCGCTACGTTTAGCACACAGTGTCAAATCGAACTTATTCTCACCCTGATAGCCGTCAAGCGTAATCGTCAGTTTTTTGCATTTGCGAGGTACATCAACCGCAAAATGGTGATACTGTCTATCACCAATGCGGGTATATGCAGGGTCATTATCCTCTGTGCGTTTATTCATCTCTCGCATCTCGCCTCGTAGCAGAGTACCCTTAACGGTCGGATGTGCATTGCCATCCATAGCATAGAGCATCATCGCCGACATATACTCCAATCGTTCGCCTTGTCCATCAGCCTCGGGATGTGAGCCACACAGCACAATGCGACCCGACTCGGCACTTGGCTTATATGCCCACGAGCCTATTTTGCCATCAATTCGCACCTTTTCGTTATTCTGAAACACAAATCGCGTAAGAGGCTCTGTACCTGCAACAACTCGCTCGCCACCCACTTCGTAAGCATAGCAGCCGTGATTGTGACGCACGCTATCAATCTTATAGTCACCACCAAAATCAAAATATCGCATCAGTGGGCTATTGCGTTCAATCTGCATAGCCGTATGGCTCTTTGACAACCGTGTTCGATGAGCGAAACCCGGCCACAGATGCCAATATTTATCGCCATAATGCACATCGCCTTTATGGTCCATACCACCCTTTGATGCGATAAATGCCCCGGCACAAGTTCCAAGATAGGAGCCTCCGTTAGCCACAAATTTCCGAATATTCTCCGCTGCCGTATCGCCCATAGAACGGGCGTGTTTGATTGCAGAGCCCCCATTGACGTATATCATACGGAAGCGTGGCGAGCCATCGGGATACAGCAGCCAACCGTTGCTATCCTCCTCGCTACCACAAAAGACCGCCGACTGACGCAAAGCGTTCTCCTGTGCAAGGCTATCGCCCCTTGCCGATATGAAATACTCCAACGAAAGTCCCATAAACCGCACAGCAGGCAGAAATGTTCGCGACGTAAGTGCTACACCGCCATCCATAAAGACATCCTTATAATATCCTCTGCCACGAGAGAGTACCTCTCGTCGAGACTCTTCACGTCGCTTGGCATACGCATTCATAGGAGTGAATGCCATCATAACCACTAACAGTGCAACTACTAATCTTTTCATAACATCTATATTTATATGTGGCGTGCGGAAATCTATGCACTCGGCATTTAGGGCAGTTTGCCCTGCCAATGAGTGGTATTGCCGCATCCATCTTCGATACGCAGTTTGACAACAATGTCGCCACTTGTCGGCAACAGGCTCTTGTCGGGTCGATATATCAGCACGCCCTCAATTGGTCGGTACTCGACAGGGTGCCACTCTCCACCGATGCGGCACTCATAGTGGCTAATGCCCGAAAAGTTATCTTTTACCTCGAAGCGGAACTCACGCACCCCCGTAAAGCGATTTCGGCTCCATTTCTGCGGTGTGATTGTCGGAGCAACCGTATCCGCCACAACCACATATTCGCCAGCCGTTCGGCTCTGCAACGTAATCAGACCGCCACCCCAATGGAGTCCGCCGGCATAGCGGTATTCGCCCCGATAGTTGGCACGAGCAAGAGCGACATTTTGCATAAGATGTGGCAGTGCGGTGCATCGCCACGCAATATTCATATATCCTCGCAGTGGCTCATCGGCAGAGAGTATTCGGTAGGGCGACGAAAGCACCTCGACAGACTCCACCGCAACGCTATTTGGCAATGGCTCTACGCTACAAAACGCAGCACCGTACAGCGACTTTTCGTTCAGAGCAACGGCAACATCGCCACCCGCAATCGTGCAACGCTCCCCGCACTGCACAACCCTATCAAGCGGCGATTTTTTATATCTCACCCGCAAATTGGCACCGCAGGCGGTAAATTCGATTTTCGACACATTGCC
>JAZRCC010000008.1:0-1861 GCA_045635405.1 Alistipes sp. | reverse complement strand
TTGTAGCTTATGAATCTAATGTGAGGTCGGATATGCTTAGAAAGAATCTCGAAACTATGCCTTACGAGCAGTGTAAAGAAATCCCGACACCCACGATGAGCAACGAGCAGCGCAAGCGCGTAATGGAGTATGTCGATATGGACAACCCTGCGCTGTGGTTGAGGGAGATGACATTTTCGGGTTTTTATGCTCGTCAAACAATGACAGATATACTGCCCGCCGACCACCCAATTATGGAGAATTCAAAGGCGCAAGAGTATTATGCAAAAGCGCAAAATTTAGAGCTTACTGACGAGGATTTTGCCACCCTCAAAGCCTTCAAAGAGAAGGGCTACGAAAAGGCTTTGCGTGCCGTGCAGGCCAAGCAGCAGCTCGAATTGGATATTGCGGCCGGCAAGACAAATATAAAGACTGTGCCCAATGTGTCTGCCGACAAAGTATTTCAGGCCATCCTCGACCGTTATCGCGGCAAGGTGATGCTGGTTGATTTCTGGGGGTTGGGCTGCACAGGTTGTGTGCTCGACAGGGAGTGGCTCGAACCGATGAAAAAGAGATTTGAGGGTGAGGATATTGTGTGGGTCAATATTGCAGATGATAGAAACGATATTGTCCCCTACACCATCGATATTGCCAACATAAATGGCGAGCACTATCGCATCACGCGCAAGCAGTGGGAGGCGATCCAAAAAGCACACGGTTTTAACGGCATACCCACCTACTTCTTGGTGAGCAAGGATGGCACATATCGTATGTGTGACGAACTGCGTGGAACTACTAATTTTGAAAAGGCCATACGCACCGAATTGGCGAAGTAGAATTTTTTTTGCGAAAGGGGGAATATTTTTTGCTTTTTGAATTTTGCAGTTTGAATTCTTATCTGTAACTTTGTGCGCAACAAAAACCCAAGTACAGTATGTCATTCATAGATGAAAGGGTACAGTCGATGGGCCTCACTTTCGATGATGTGTTGCTCGTACCCGCCTACTCAGAAGTGTTGCCGCGAACAGTTTCTACTGAAACACGTTTTTCGCGAAATATCAAGTTGAATATACCTATCGTGTCTGCCGCTATGGATACCGTAACGGAGGCAAAGCTCGCCATCGCGCTTGCGCGTGAGGGTGGTATCGGCGTTATTCATAAGAATATGTCTATCGCCGAGCAGGCTGCCCACGTGCGTCGTGTGAAGCGTGCCGAGAGCGGTATGATATATGACCCCATCACCATCACCAAGGATCAGACCGTGGGCGATGCGTTGCAGCTTATGAGCGAGAACAAGATTGGTGGTATTCCCGTTATTGATGAGAACAATATGCTCATCGGTATCGTGACAAACCGCGACCTTCGCTTCCAGCGCGATATGAGCCGTCTTATCGAGGAGGTGATGACCAAGGAGAACATCATCACTACACACTCGACAGAGCTGGAGAAGGCTTCGGAGATTTTGCTCTCAAACAAGATTGAGAAGTTGCCCGTAGTAGATGACAACGGCAAACTCATCGGACTTATCACTTATAAAGATATAACAAAGGTACAGGACCACCCCAATGCTTGCAAGGACGCCAAAGGTCGTCTGCGCGTAGCTGCCGGTGTAGGTATCACGGCCGACGTATTGGAGCGCGTGAAGGCACTCGTAGCAGAGAGCGTTGACGCAATCGTTTTGGACTCGGCACACGGCCACTCGAAGAACATCGTTACAGCGTTGAAGAACATCAAGGCTCACTTCCCCGAGTTGGACGTTGTCGTAGGTAACATCGCAACAGCCGAGGCTGCCAAGATGCTCGTTGAGGCTGGCGCTGACGGCGTGAAGGTGGGTATCGGTCCCGGCTCAATCTGTACAACACGTATCATCGCAGGTGTGGGC
>JAZRCC010000007.1:0-2283 GCA_045635405.1 Alistipes sp. | reverse complement strand
AAAAACAGTTTTAACAATGTCAAAAATCATTAAACTGTGCAAAGGTTTAGACATCAAATTGCAGGGTGAGGCGGCTCTTGCAACAACGGAGCTTCCGTTGGCAGCAGAGTATGCCGTTTCTCCACTCGATTTTCAGGGTGTCACTCCAAAGTTGCTGGTTCGTGAAGGTGACGCAGTTAAGGCGGGTACACCACTCTTCTTCGACAAGAATCGTCAGGAGGTGTTGTTCACTTCGCCAGTAAGCGGTACGGTAGCAGCCGTAAACCGTGGAGAGAAACGTCGTATTCTCTCTGTATGCGTTAAGGCCGACGCAGCCATTGCATACGAGGAGTTTGCTCTGTTGGATGTTGAGAAGGCAACACGCGAGGAGATTGTTGCACTTTTGCTCAAATCGGGACTGTGGACACTGCTTATTCAGCGTCCTTATGGTATTATTGCATCGCCAGCCGATACTCCGAAGTCGATTTTTGTTTCGGCATTCGATTCGGCTCCGCTCGCACCGCAGTACGACTATGTACTTGCTAACGAGCAGGCAGCATTGCAGAAGGGTTTTGATGTATTGCGTCGCTTGACAGCGGGCAAGGTACACCTTTCGTACGATGCTTGCAAAGCAGCACCATCTATCGAGGGCGTTGAGTTGCACGCATTCAAGGGTAAGCACCCAGCAGGTAACGTAGGTGTTCAGATTCACCACATCGACCCAATCAACAAGGGCGAGAAGGTTTGGACCGTAAATTATGCAGATGTTGCTATCATCGGTCGCCTCTTCCTCTCGGGTAAGGTTGATATGAGCCGCACCGTGGCTCTCTGCGGTAGTGAGGTTGCACAGCCATCGTACTACAAGGTGATTGCTGGCGTTAAGTTGTCGTCGCTTTTGGAGGGTCGCTTGGTTGAGAATGCTCACGCTCGTATCATCTCGGGTAACGTGCTGACAGGCCGCAACGTAGGTTGTGAGGGCTACCTCGGCTACTATGCAAATCAGGTAACCGCTATCCCAGAGGGCGACTCATACGAGTTGCTCGGTTGGGCTATGCCACGTTTCAAGAAGTTCTCCGTATCGCGTGCATACTTCTCGTGGTTGTTCCCAAATCGTAAGTACAATCTCGACACCAACCTCAATGGTGGTGAGCGTCCGTTCGTTGTAACAGGTCTCTATGAGAAGTACTTGCCAATGGATATCTATCCTATGCACCTTTTGAAGGCTATTTTGGCAGGCGACCTCGATAAGATGGAGAATCTTGGTATCTACGAGGTTGTGGAGGAGGATTTCGCTCTGTGCGAGTTTGTCGATCCTTCGAAGACCGATATGCAGCAGATTGTTCGCAATGGTATTAACTTAATGATTAAGGAGGGTGAATAATGGGACTTCGCAATTTAGTTGATAAGATCAAGCCAACCTTCTGTGAGGGTGGCAAATTGAGTTTCTTGCACTCGACTTTCGATGCATTTGAGACATTCTTGTTTGTTCCTAACACCACTACCAAATGTGGAGCACATATCCGTGACTGTAACGATATCAAGCGTACGATGATTGTTGTGGTATTGGCTCTCCTTCCGGCATTCTTGTTTGGTTGCTACAACACAGGTTTGCAGGTGAACTTGGAGGGTTGGACCGCATTCTTCTACGGTTTGGTTCGCATCCTTCCTATGGTTGCTACATCGTATATCGTAGGTTTGGGTATCGAGTTCGTTACCGCACAGTTGCGTGGTCACGAGGTTAATGAGGGTTTCCTCGTATCGGGTCTGCTGATTCCGATGGTAATGCCTGTAAGCACCCCATTGTGGATGGTTGCTTTGGGTACCGCCTTCGCAGTCGTATTCGGTAAGGAGGTCTTCGGTGGTACTGGTATGAACGTATTTAACCCTGCTGTATTGGCTCGTGCATTCGTATTCTTCTCGTTCACTCCGCAGATGTCGGGTGAGACCGTATGGTTCTCTACTTGGAAGATGATGGGTGCAACCGATGCCGCTACAGGTGCAACCGCTTTGGAGCAGTTGGCAACAACGGGCTCGATGCAGTGGTCCACACTCGATGCGTTCCTCGGCTTCATCCCTGGTTCGTTTGGTGAGACTTCGGTAGCTGCCATCCTCATCGGTGCAGCCATCTTGCTCGTAACAGGTATCGCTTCGTGGAAGACAATGGTATCGGTATTTGTCGGTGGTTTGTCGATGGCTTACCTCTTTGGTGCGGTAGGTGCATTTGACTATCCAGCATACTACCACTTGTTGGTTGGTGGTTTCGCATTCGGTGCTGTATTTATGGCTACTGACCCTGTGACATCA
>JAZRCC010000006.1:0-4066 GCA_045635405.1 Alistipes sp. | reverse complement strand
ATCCGACGATGACGCAAGTTCAATCTCCCATCCCGTAATCTTGCGATACAGAGCACTCCACGCCGAGAACGACGATGCCACCTGGCACATCGAAGATATGCGTCCGAACTCGGCACGATAGTCCGCCGTAGTCTGCTCGGTAACAAGTTGCTGGGAGTGAACGTGTTTTTTGATGAGCAGCACTATCTGATTAGGATTTACGGGTTTGATGATGTAGTCGGCAATCTTCGAGCCGATAGCCTTATCCATAATATCCTCCTCCTCGCTCTTTGTCACCATTATGACGGGCGTTGTCGGGCAGATATCCTTAATGAGAGGCAGCGTCTCCAAACCTGTCATTCCGGGCATCATCTCGTCGAGAATTATCACATCGTAGGCACGCTCGGTCGCCATCTCAACAGCGTCGTAGCCATTGTTGCACGTATCGACCTCGTACCCCTTCGACTGCAACGTCAGAATGTGCGGTTTCAAGAGTTCAATCTCATCATCAACCCAAAGAATCTTAACCATAAATCTATCCCCTTTTCTTTATTTCGAATACTTGGCGAATTGTCGCATAGCTCTGTTTGAGGTTTTGCTCCACCTCGGCAGGTGTACACCATCGAGCCTCGACAATATCCTCCTCAACTTGTGGCGTTGGCTCGACTCCCGCAGCTGCAAGTGCAAACCACGCCGTACGTTTCAGCTCCCACTCTCCATAAACGCCGTAAGCGTGGTACGTATTGCACAAAAATCGAACAATTTTTGCACCCGCAACACCCGTCTCCTCGGCAATTTCACGAACAGCACACTCCTCATCGCTCTCACCACTATCGACGTGACCCTTCGGCAAGCCCCAACGATTGTAGCAATATATCATCAACGACTCGCCTCGTTCGTTATCGACAATACCTCCTGCCGCCTCAACATATTTGAACTCCGAAGCAAAACGCTCATAAATCGCCTCAATTGTTCTATCCAAAACGACGATTGTGTTGGTGGTTTCAAAAATTTTGAGTACTTTCGCAATGGAAAGCTCCGATGATGCGAGTCGGTAGTACTCCGTTATTGCGACAGGCTCGTCGGTCAAGACCAATGCCTTATCGACAAAATAGATGGTTAGCTGCATATTTGTACATAATTTATGACAAAGATATAAAAAATTTTGGTATGAGAAATTTAATTTTGATTATGGTTGCATCAATACTTGGATTTTCAAGCTGCAATGAGGCTCCCGAGCCACTCGTCATCGACAACGAACTCACGCAAGAGGAGATTGCCGAAGCACGTTTTACACCCGAAATTATGTGGAAGATGGGACGAATATCGTCGTTCTCGCTATCGCCCGATGGTCAGGCGGTACTCTGCTGCATTACTCGCTATTCGGTTGCCGAAAACCGCGGAGTAACCACCATAAATCTGCATAGGACAGACCGAATAAGTTCGCAAGCACTGACCGACACCTCGTCGAACAACGTCGCTGCAAAATGGAGCAACGACGGCAAGAGCATCTGGTTTATGTCAAATCGCAGTGGCTCGATGCAGTTGTGGTCGATGCTCGCCGATGGCTCCAATCCGAAACAGATTACCGACGTCGAGGGTGGCATCGAGGCTTATGGTGTCGCTCCCGATCAATCACACATATATTATATAAAGAGCGTACACGTCAAGGATATTCGCTCCGCCGATGTTCACAAGGATATGGCAAAGTCGAAGGCTCGCATCTACGACGACTTGATGGCTCGCCATTGGGACTATTGGGATGAGGGCGACTATCGCCACATCTTCGTCGCTCCGATTGCCGAGGGCAAGACCATTCCCGCCGGCGAGGATATAACAGGTGCGGATGCCGCTTGGGACACCCCATTGGCACCATATTTCGACGATAGCGAGATTGCGTGGAGTCCCGACAGCCGCTACATCGCATATACCTGCAAACCACTGACCGGTAGAGCGTATGCCGTATCGACCGACTCGGATATCTTCATCTACGACACCGTCGATAAAAGCACCGTAAACATCTGCAAACCAGAGGGTAACGCAGTCGTTAGCGATGCCGCAAATGCAAACGTCACATACCCATTCGTAGGTTACGACAAATACCCTGTTTGGTCGGCAGACGGCTCCAAAATTGCATTCCGTTCGCAGGAGCGTGCAGGCAACGAGGCCGACAAGGAGCGTCTGATGGTTTATGACCGCACATCGGGTCGTGTGAAGTATCTGACTGCCGATTTCGACTACCACGCAAACAATGTTGTGTGGGGCGATGACCATACACTCTATTTCATTGCACCTATCGAGGGAACACAACAGATTTGCCGCATCGACACCGATAGTCGCAAGGTTGATGTTCTGACAAAGGGTGACCACGATATTATGGCATTTGAGATTGCCAACGGACGTTGCGTTGCATCGCTCACGACACTCTCGTCAGCAAGCGAACTCTACGAGATTGATTTGGAGAGTAACTGTATGATTGCCGTAACTTCGATAAACCTCAACATCTACGACCATATCCGAATGGGCAGGGTCGAGAAGCGTTGGGTACGCACAACCGATGGCAAGCAGATGCTCGTTTGGGTTATCTTGCCACCCGACTTCGATGCAACGAAAAAGTACCCTACACTACTCTACTGCCAAGGCGGTCCACAGAGCACCGTATCGCAGTCGTGGTCGTATCGTTGGAACTTCCAACTTATGGCGGCACAAGGTTATGTCGTGGTTGCTCCAAACCGCCGTGGCGTGCCTTCGTTCGGACAGGAGTGGCTCGACCAGATTTCGGGCGATTACAGCGGACAGAATATTCGCGACTACCTCTCGGCTATCGACTCGGTAAGCAAGGAGAGTTGGTGCGACAGCGACCATTTGGGTTGCGTAGGTGCATCGTATGGCGGATATTCGGCATTCTATTTGGCGGGTCACCACCAAAAACGATTCAAGGCATTTATTGCCCACTGCGGAATATTCAACTTCGAGTCGATGTATGGCGAAACCGAAGAGTTATTCTTCCTCAACAACGACTATGGCGGTGCATATTGGGAGAAGGATAATCGCACAGCGATGCGTTCCTATGCCAACTCGCCACACAAGGCGGTCGATAAGTGGGATACCCCGATTTTGATTATCACGGGCGAGTACGACTTCCGCATCCCTTACACCCAATCGCTGCAAGCATTTACGGCTGCTCGCCAACGCGGTATCCCTGCCCGATTGGTCGAGTTTGAGAATGAGGCTCACCAGGTTTTCAAGCCACAAAATTCGATGGTCTGGAATCGCGAATTTTTCGGTTGGCTGGATAAATATCTGAAATAAAGCCCTTTTTTACTGAACATTTGCACACGTCGCTCCGCCCTACGCACAGAGGCAGAGCGACGTTTCTGTGATAAAAAAACGCCTGTTCGTTGAAAAAATTTTGACAAACGGTGTGACTGCCTTATTTTTGCCCACGCAATTGCTTATGAACTATATAGTTAAAATACTGTTTGCCCTATTGGGCACAGCGTCTCTATTGGTTAGCTGCGTTAAAAACTCCTTCAACGAGGAGGATATTAACGGTGGCAAAATCTTGGTAGAGCTAATCCAGACCGCAAATATCAAGAGTCGTACCACCATTGAGGCCGATGGTCACACAGCACGATGGTCGCCAAACGACAAAATAGCACTTTGGGCGGAGAGCAGCACCAACGACTTCACGTTGGATGGCTCGATTTTCACACTCACTCGATATAACGAGTCATTCTCGTCGGCAATCTTTGCAGCCTATATCGACCCGATGGCGACAGGCGAGTACACCTACTATGCAACCTACCCCGTTCCGACATCAACCGATGGGTTGAAGGCTACCTATGCTGTGCCAAGCGTACAGGATGGTTCGCAGTTCAACGGAGCCTACGACATTATGGTTGCAGCACCTACCAAAGGCAACGCTCTTGATGGCAAATCGCCCGTAAATATGAATTTGAAGTTCTCGCATAAGATGCACGCCTTGAAGTTTGTCGTACCACGAGGCAACAATCTTATGGAGTTGCCTATTACCCGCATCGACTTTACGTTCCCGACCGAGGTTGTGGGCGATGTTACCGTTGAT
>JAZRCC010000005.1:0-4629 GCA_045635405.1 Alistipes sp. | reverse complement strand
ACTACAAACTCGATTACGGCAATCGCCAGCATACTCTTCACGCACTCGTTCAAGAAGGGCAACTTCACAATCGACAACAAGCTCACCGCAAAGTTGGGTGCTACGTCGAAGAGCAGCGAGTGGATTAAGAGCCAGGATGAGTGGTTTATCTCGACCGCTCCGGCATACAAAATCTCCAAGAATTGGAACTTCGGTGCCATACTCTCGTTGCGTTCGCAGTTTGCTAACGGTGTGAACGACAAGGGATATCGTGCCAGCGGATTGTTTGCTCCGGCATACTTCAACATCTCGCTCGGTTTTACGTACGTCTGCCCAAAGAAGAAGTTCCCCGTGAAGATTAACCTCTCGCCGATATCGTTGAACGCAACCTACGTTACCAACGACACCGTGCTCAACCGCTTCTTTGTCGATACGTTTGGCAAGAATCGTGCTGATTACCTCGCCGACCCTACGCTGCTCACCAACGCACAGAAGATTACGGCATACAGCTATGGTCTGACTCCGAACGACGGCACATCGCGTTACGAGGGCGGTTCGTCCATCCAAATCGACTTCGACCGCACATTCGGCAAGAAGGGCATCTTCCGCTACCGCACGACGCTCTACTCGTTCTATGGCTGGATTAACGAAATCACACAGCAGACCGGCAAAAACAGGGATATGGGCTATGCAAACCTCGCCCCAAATATCCGCTGGGAGCACACCGTAAATATCAAGGCAACGAAGTACTTCTCGACACAGTTCTACTTCCAGATGTACTACAACAAGGCACAGTGCAACGCCCTCCAAACCCAAATCGTGTTGGGCGTGGGATTGTCCTATACGTTCAAAAACAAGTAGCATAACGTCGCCATCGCACACAAAATAAGTTGTTCACTATGAGGCCAACGAAAGCATACCTATACCCGATAATCTTCGCCGTAGCCATCTTCCTCATCGGTTGGTGGGCGGGTCGCAACGTGGCACGTCAGCAGATTGACAGCCAGGTGCGTGAGGCGATAGGCAGCTTTATGCTCAACGAGGCTACTTCGCCCTCGAAGTTGCAACGTACGGTGGCACTTATCGAGCAGCAGTATGTCGATTCGCTCTCGGCAGACTCTATTGTCGAGATGGCTATCCCTGCACTGCTCCACAAGCTCGACCCCCACTCGGTCTATTTTACAGCCAACGAGTTGAAGGAGGCGGACGAACCACTGTTGGGCGAGTTCGACGGCATAGGTATCGTCTTTAATATGGCGACCGACACCGTTATGGTGCTCAATGTGGTGCCATCGGGACCGAGTCAGAAGGCGGGCATTATGTCGGGCGACCGCATACTCTATATCGACGACTCGTTGGTGGCGGGTCGCAAGGTGTCGCAACGCGAGATTATGCGTCGTCTGCGTGGCAAGCGTGGTACGAAGGTGAAACTCGGCATAGGTCGTGCAGCAATCGACGATATTGTTGAGGTTACGGTGACCCGCGATGCTATACCGTTGCACTCGGTCGAGGCGGCGGTGATGCTCGATGGTCGGGTCGGCTTTGTGCGTCTGTCGCAGTTTGCCCGCACCTCGCACAACGAGATACGCAAGGCAATAGAGCAGCTGCGTAAGGAGGGTATGGAGCGACTGATTCTCGACCTGCGTGGCAATGCGGGCGGATATATGGACCAGGCGGTGCTGATTGCCAACGACTTCTTGGAGCGGGGCAAGATGATTGTATATATGGAGGACCGCACCCGCATCAAACGCCGTCAGTTCAGCGATGGCAAGGGGCTCTACCCCAATATGGAGGTGGCGGTGCTTATTGACGAGAGCAGTGCCTCGTCGAGCGAGATTTTGGCAGGTGCCTTACAGGATAACGACCGTGGCGTAATCGTGGGTCGTCGCTCGTTCGGCAAGGGTCTGGTGCAGACACAGGTGCCGTTTGCCGATGGCTCGGCGGTGCGACTGACCATAGCACGATACTTCACGCCTACGGGTCGCTCGATACAGAAACCATATAGCGGCGACGATGATAGGTACGCTCTCGATATCGTCGAGCGATACCGCCACAACGAGTTCTTCTCGGCAGACTCTATCCGCTTTGCCGACTCGTTGCGATTTACCACACCAAAGGGTCGCACCGTATATGGCGGTGGCGGAATTATGCCCGATAGGTTTGTGCCACTCGATACGCTCGACGTGACACCATATTTCAGCGAGGTAGTGGCAAAAAATATACTCTACCGCTATACGATAGAGTATGCCGATAGCCACCGCAACCAACTCAATGAGGTAGCAAAGGTCGCAGATGTGGCAAAGATGTTCGATGAGGATGCCGCCCTGCTCAACGGCTTTGTGGCGTATGCCGAGCGAAATGGCGTAAAACCGAAGTGGCGAGATATCCGCCGCTCGAAACACCTGATTTTGGCACAGTTGCGGGCATATATCTCGCGAAACTCACAACTCGAAAGCAACGGTTTCTACTACTTTATCGCACCGATAGACAAAACCATACAGGCGGCTATCGAGGAGCTGGAAAAGGGGACGGCGCCGCAAAACGCCGCCAAGGGAAATTAAGGAGTTTAGGGAATTTAGGGAGATTAGGGAGAGCGACCACGGCAAAAATATTGTCCCCCGAAGTTAGGGGGACGAGCGAAGCGGAGGGGGTCTGTGAAAGAGCCGCCGAGTTTTAAGGTCAAGTAAGGTCTTTTAAGGTCAGATAAGGTCGAGTAAGGTTGGCGGCGGAGATTTTTCCTTAAACTCCTTAAACTCCCTAATATCCCTTATCGGCGAAGCCGTTGCCGCAAAGCGGCAAAGAAAAAACGGAGGCTCACACCTCCGTTTCGTTTCTATTCCCAGCCGCGTTTTGCACGTTTTTTCTGTTTTTCGTGGCGGGCTGCTGCCTCCTCGTTGGTGAGGAGGGTGATTATATCGAGGTCGATATGCGGTGCATCGAGTTCAATCTCCATCTTATAGGTCTCGTACCCCTCCGCCTCGATTTTGAGCAGGTAGCCTCCCTGTGGAACTATCAACTGAAAACCCTCGGCATCGACCTTGCGGACATACTTCAACTCCTTATCCCACTCGTTGATGAGCGTCACGACTGCCCCCTGCACAGGGTCGTAGGATTTGTGTGGCACGGGGCGACCCGTGAATTTGCATAGCGGTTGGGCGAGGCACGTGCCCGTTGCCATTGCCAATACGAGAAGTGTTACGATACGTTTCATAGTGCTAAAATTTTCCTCAAAGTTATAAAAATTCTGCCAAACCTAACCATTCGGCTCCACTTTATAAGAGCAAAAATCGCTAAAAATGTTAAAAGTGGTTTGGCATATTCGCTAAAATAACGTAACTTTGACAATGAATGTTGCATAAAACGAAACAATTATAAAAATTCAAAAAATCGACAAGTTATGAAAAACAGTATGAAGAAGTTGGTGCTTTGCACCCTGGCACTCTTGTGTGTGGTAGATTACGCCTCGGCACAGTTGGAGAAGGAGCGTGTTGTGCAGTTCTTTGCACACCGTGGCTCACGTTTCGAGTTCCCCGACAACGAGAACACTATGTTGGCGTTCCGCACGGCGTATGAGCGTGGTGCACGTGGTTTCGAGACCGATGTGCGTATGACCAAGGATGGCGACCTGATTTTGAGCCACGACGAGTCGTTGTACCGCACTACGGGTATCGACCTCCAAACCGAGGATTTGACCACCGCCGAGTGTCTGAAAATCAAGACCAAAGGTGGCGAGCCATTGGCGTTGTGTCAGGAGTTGGTGGACTACCTCGCCGACAAGGATGGTTTGTATGTTGAGTGGGAGATTAAGACCGTGCCGTCGCTCTACACACAGGCGATGTTGGACGATTTGTGCGACAAACTCTACAAGATGGCTATGGCGAAGCGTGCTCCAAACTCGGAGTATTTGTTCACGTCGTTCGACAAGCGTGCGTTGCGTACGATGAAGCGTCTGCACCCGGATGCTACGCTGATGATGTTGAAGGACCACCCTTGTACACCTGCAATCCTGATGGAGGCGTACGATATGGGCATTATGCGTGTAGGTTGCCGTATGGATGGCACCACTCGTGGCGTGATTAAACTCGGACACAAACTCGGTATGATTGTATCGTTGTGGCCTGGTGGTACCAAGGAGGACTTCCTGCTCGGTGCGGCTCTCGGTAGCGACGCTATGTGCTGCGACCGCTTCTTCGAGGTGGGCGAGTGGGCTCGTGAGAATATGCCGTTCATCCGTTTGAAGGGTATCGTCTATCCCGACGAGCAGAAGTGCGATGCAAAGGCCGAGTCGAAAAAGTGCGACAAAAAGGCTAAAAAATAGCAAAAACAGAGATTTTTAGTAGTCATCGAGGGTCATTCTTTGCTCTTTTCGGCATCGAATGACCCCCAAATTTAGAGTAACTATGATACGCAATTTAGTTCTTTTTATACTCCTTTTGGGCGTGGGTTGCGGTAGTGCTGCTGCCAAACAGTCGGCAGAGCAGGGTGGTATCGATGCAGCGATGTTGCAGCGATTGAAGAGTGCGTACGAGGAGACATCGCAGCGTAAGGCTGTGCGTAACGCTTTGGCTACCACTTCGATAGCCGTATTGGCAGAGAATGCCGACAACGCCGCAATGAAGTCGGAGGCCAAGCGGTCTTAGGAAGACAATT
>JAZRCC010000004.1:0-4591 GCA_045635405.1 Alistipes sp. | reverse complement strand
TGTAAAGACATCATCAACCAGCAGGATGTGGCGAGAACGTAACTTCTCGGGCTTGGTCACTTCGAAGAGGTTCGAGGCGTTTTTCCATCGCTGGCCGTACGATTGAGTGGTTTGGCTCGGATTGTTGCGATAGCGTCGTATGGTGTTGAAGTTGTGGGGGATACCCGATACAACCGATATGCCGTGTGCGATATACTCTGATTGGTTGTAACCACGTTTGAACGATTTGCTCCAATGCAGCGGAACGGTGACTATCAGGTCGATACCTTCGAGCCAATTGCTACGCATAAGCTCGTGACCAAACCATCTGCCCAATTTGCCGCCGTGATATGTGATTTCGTGATATTTCAGAGCGTGTATAAATCGTTGCCAGGCAGAGCCTTTGATGTACCACAACAGAGCCGTGGCTCGTTCGATTGGAATCAGACCCCAAAATCGCTGCTCCATCTGATTATCCTGCTCCTTCCAGAGATAGGTGAGCGGAGCCTCCATCCGACAACGTGTGCAGATGTAATCTTCGCCATCGACCAACATCGTCTTGCAAGCACGGCAATGCTCGGGATGGCCGATAGCGATACGCACTGCTCTCATAAATTCGGCACCAAACCGCTCTATGTCACAACGGGTCAACATCGCAGATTAACTTTACCTTGCGGAATTGGCTACTCTTCTCTATCTCGCAAATCTGTTCGGCAACCAACTTTCGAGCTTTGGAAAACGATGAGGCGTTCTCGATTTTTAGGACGATTTCCAGACGGTGTTCGCCCCTGATTTTGTCTATCAGCGGAGTCACCGGACCAAGTACTCGGCTATCGAATATTCGTCGCAGATTTTGAGCCAATGCCATACTGCACTCGGCGAGTGTTGTTGGCTGCTCACTCTGCAACGTGATGCGAATAATTCGGGTGTATGGCGGATAGTTAAATAGTTGTCGCTCTGCGAGTTGCGATGCTGCCATCGTAGTGTAGTCGCCCTCGCTCAAAATCTCGAAAATAGGGTGCTGGATGTCGGCACTTTGAACGACCACTTCGCCAATATCGTCTCGTCGGCAACAGCGACCGCTGACCTGAATAAGGGTCTGCCACGCCCGCTCACTCGCTCTGAAATCTGGCATTTTGAGCAGGTTGTCGGCGTTGAGTATGCCGATGAGCGTTACGTTCGCAAAATCAAGACCTTTGGCTATAATCTGTGTGCCGATAAGAATGTCGGCATCGTGGCGTGCGAAGGTGTCGATAATCTCGCGATATGCCTTGTCGGAGGGTGCCGTATCGCCATCAAGACGCAGTGTGCGTGCTGTTGGAAATAGGCGGCAAATCTCCTCCTCGACCCGCTCTGTACCAAAACCCATAGGGGCGATGTCGTTGGCTCCACATTGTGGACAGACGGTCGGTATGCTTGTTGCGTGGGAGCAGTAGTGACAACGCAATGCGTTCGATTGGCGGTGCATTGTCAGCGTGACGTTGCACGATGGACAATGCGGCGACCAACCACACTCCTTGCACTCGACGTAGGGTGAGTATCCTCGGCGGTTTTGGAACAATAAAATCTGCTCGTTCCGCTCCAACCGTTCGGCTATGCGGTCGGTAAGCTCCTTGTTGAAGTGCGAACGACGCTCTCCACGTTTTGCCGAACGAATAGTGTCGGATATGATTATCTGCGGAGTAGTTGCTGCTCCATAGCGTTCGTTGAGCGTGACGTAGGCAAACTTTTTGGATAGTGTGTTTGCATAGCTCTCGACCGAAGGTGTTGCACTGCCCAATATGCTCTTTGCTCCGAATAGCGATGCGAGCATAAGTGCCGTATCGCGACCGTTGTATCGAGGTGCGGTGTCGCTCTGCTTGTAACTTGCGTCGTGCTCCTCATCGACGATAACCAATCCGAGCCGTTTGAACGGTAGAAACAGTGCCGAACGCACACCGACGATAATCTGCCCTGCATCGGCTCGCAGACACTCCATATATACTTGCGTGCGACGCTCTGGCGAGAGTTTTGAGTGATATACGACGGTGCGGTTGCCAAAAACTGCCCGTAGTCGCACAACGAGTTGTGTGGTCAGCGATATCTCGGGGGCGAGATATAGCACATCTTCGCCACGAGATAGAGCCTCGGCGATATGGTGCATATATATTTCGGTCTTACCCGAACTTGTAATGCCGTGTAGCAGAACGGTTTTCTGTGTGCTGAAAGCCTCTGCAATTTGCTCGTTTGCACGCAGTTGGGCTTTCGAGAGTTGAGGCAACAGCTCGACCTTTACATCATCAACACTGCTCGATGGCTCCTGTTCGAAAATCTCTATCAGACCACGCTTTACGGTGGCATTTATCGTAGCGGCCGAGGCCTCTGTTAGCGAGCGTTCGAGTGTGCCACCTGCCGCCATAATCTCTTCGATGAGGGCTGCCTGACGAGGTGCCCGTTGTGAGATATGCTCCAACTGCTCTGCCGAAATTTCGCAACATAATCGCAGATGGCGAACAACCTTCGGGCGGTATGGCTCAAACTCCTCGTGCGTGGCAGCGTGAGGTTTGATTAGCGAGGGGAGGGCGGCCCGCATCACCTCGCCTATCGTACACATATAGTAGTCGGCAATCCAACGCCACAAATCGAGTTGCTGGCGGTGGAGTATCGGTCGATGGTAGAGTTTGGCGAGCAGCGGTTTTGTCGAGCCTCGTTTTGGAGGCTCGTCGTGCAGACGTGCTACGATGGCTGTATATACCGAATTTTTGCCAAACTGCACAGCAACAGCATCGCCCTCTTCGAGCGATTCGATGCCTCCTGTGGCGTAGGTGTAGGTGCCTTGTGCAAGAGGTAGGATTATATCAGCATATTGTGCCACGGCTACGACTTTTATCGAGTGTAAAGGTAGTAAGAATTTTTCGAATAAGCAGAAAAGTTATGCGGCGAATTCAAAAAATATAGTGCCGCGAGGGTGTTCGTTGATGAAAAAATGGCGTTTGATGAAATGTTTGGGGCTTTCGTTGAATTTATTTTTCGGATTGCTTTCGAGTCGCTATTTTTGCATTGTCGGAGTTCGATTCTGGCGACTCCGTCTTTCGTAGCTTCGTATGTTTGGTTAAACGAAATGTTATCGAAAGTTTAATGGTTAGTTTTTTGTAAAAGTTTGTCTGCTCAAATGGGCAGACAAACTTTTTTGTATATTTGTGCAGTAAAACAGACTCGCTATGAAGTGGATTTTGGAGTATCTCGTTGCGGTGAACATCATCACTGCGATAGTCTGGACGATTGATAAGATACAGGCTCGGCGTGGTGGCGAACGCATTGCAGAGCAGACACTATTTGGCTTGGCGTTGTTGGGCGGCTCTGTTGGTGCGTGGTTGGCAATGTATCTGTTTCGACACAAAACCGCCGTGATAAAATTTCGCTACGGCATACCCGCCATAGTCGTTATGGAGGTAGTCGCTGCCGTGTGGCTCTATGTGAAATACGTTGCTTAAATTTTGCTCAACGCCTCAAAGCCCTTGCCATAGACACCCATTACGGAGCCTACTGTGATGAATGCGTCGGGGTCGATGCTGTTTACGACCTTCAATACCATCGATGTATCGCGTTTGCGACATACTACCATCACGATATTCGAATCCTGCTTCGAGTACCACCCCTTCGAACTGATTACGGTAGCACCTCGTTGAGCTCGTGTATTGATTGCATCTGCCATTGCAGCATAGTCGCGACAGACGATAAGAATCTGATTGGATTGCTGGTTACCGGTCATCAACATATCGACCGTGTAGCTGAATACTACGGTCATAACGAAACCATATACGACACCGTCGATGCCGATATTTGCCTCCTTTGGCAAGAAGAGAGCACTTGCAATAATTACCGAGTCGGAGAGTCGTACGATTTTACCATACGAGATAGCACGATACTTGTTGATAATCATCGCAGCGATATCGGTGCCACCCGTAGAACCACCCTGCGAGAAGCATATTGCAACACCCGCACCGGCAAAAATACCGCCCAAAATCGAAGATAACAGACGGTCGTCGAGGTGGAAAATGTCGTATATCGAGCCATCGGGCATCGTAAAGATTGCCTGCATTGTGGACATCGCAAGCGAGAGGATGCAGATACAGAATATGGTCTTTATGCCGAATTTCCATCCGACAATAAAGCCTGCGATTAAGAGCAGTATGGCGTTGATAATGAATACCATAACACCGACGCTGATGGTCTGTCCCGTAAAGTAGTAGATGAGCAGCGAAAGACCTGTTGCACCGCCGCCGACACACTTTGCAGGCAATATACATCCAATCCAACCAAAGGAGTAGATGCACATACCTAATGCCATCAAGAGATACTCTTTGAAGATGTTTCGCAGTGAAGCGGTGTTGAATTGAAGCGAATGTGTCATATAGTTGGTACTCTATTTTGGGGGCAAATATACAAATTTTTCGCCTTGATATGCGTTTTTCTCCAACAATCTTTTTTCGAGCATAGCCCAAAGTTGTTCGTTGCGGACCAAACCCCACTCGGCGTGGTGATGAAATCGGGGAGGTGCTTCGCTTGCGAAGCGCTCCAGAATGATGTCGGGACGCAGACGGCGGACGATTTCGACTACGAGGTCGATATA
>JAZRCC010000003.1:0-2892 GCA_045635405.1 Alistipes sp. | reverse complement strand
CCCCTAACGACCCTAACGACCCTTCGGCAATAGCCGCATCGGCAAAGCCGATGAAAAGTTGCCGCAGCGGCAAAACCAAAGAACACAACGATGAAAAGTTTGAAAAAAATAGTCGGTTTAGTCATTTTGGTGCTGTTTTTGGGCAGTGCCACGCCGCCGATGGAGTCGCAGCAGGGTTCGCGGAGCGACCGTTCGTCGGAGGAGTTGAAGCTCTATACCGAGGCTCTGTCGGCACTGATTATCCACGCCGATACGGCTCGCACTCAACGCCTTACGGAGCGTGCATTGGCTATCGACTCGATGCACACCCCCTCGATAATTCTGCAAGCACGCATCGCCCGCACGCCTCACAACCGATGGCAACTATACGAGCGTGCGTTGCGGAGTGACCCGACAAACGCCGTAGCACGAGAGCAGGCGGCAGAGGCTGCTCTGCGAGCCAATCGTAAGGAGCGTGCTGTGGAGTTGTTCGAGTCGATGGCGGACACCACGTCGAACTTGGAGATTATCCACCGTCTGGCGATGATACACCTCCTATCGAAGAACTTTGAGAGTTCGCTGGCACTGCTCGACACGCTCGATGTGCGATACGGATACAGCGAGGCGACATCGAAGATGCGACAGCACATCTACAACGAGCAGGGTCTGCCCGAAAAGGCGGAGCAGGAGGCTCTGCGGCTCTACAACGAGTCGCCATACGATGCCAACCGCACCTTCGGAACGGGACTCTTCTACGAGGGTCGCAACGAGTGGGCGAGGGCGTTGGAGTACTACGACAAGGCTATTGCGTTGGATAGTGGCGAGGTGGAGTACCGACTCGGACGACTGCGTATGTTGGAGCGGTTGAAAAGGACCAACGAGATGTTGATGACGTGGTTCGACATCATCGCATTCCCACAAATCGAACTCGACAAGAAGGTCAGCATAACCAAAGATTTCACCTCGTCGGTGGAGTTCTACCGCAAAAATCTGCCGCTGCTCGATGCCATAATATCGCGTCTGTATGCACTCTACGGCTCGAACAGCGACGTTTTGACGCTCTATGCGAACCACAAGTGGCGTACCAACGAGCCCGAGAAGGTGGTGGCGGCATTCAAGAGGGCTCTCGGCGAGAGCAACCCTCCGAAAAAGGAGATGTTGGATGAGGTAATATCGATGGAGGTGGCATTCGCTCGTCCCGACTCGGTGTTGCGTTACGCCAAAATCGGAGCACGGCACTACCCTACCAATATGCAGTTCCACCACGCAACGCTCTATGCCCTGACCCAAAAAAGGGAGTATCAGCAGTGTGTGGAGTACTGTACCCGACAACTCGAAAATCGCACATTCAACAAGGAGCAACAGAGTGAGTTGTGGCAATGTGTGGGCGATGCCTACTTCAACATAGGCCGCGACAAGGAGTGTTTTGCCGCCTATCGCAAGGCGATAACGCTCAACCCGAAGAATGCTACGGCACTCAACAACTACGCCTACCACTTGGCTTGGGTGGGGGCATCGCTGCCGAGGGCTTTGGAGTTGGCTCGGCAGGCGGTGGCATTGGAGCCGAAGAATGCCACATTCCTCGACACTTTGGCGTGGGTGCACTTCAAGATGGGCAACCTCGAAGAGGCGAAGCGGGTGCAGCAGAGTGCCCTGTCGTTCGATGGCAACAAAAACGGAGAGATAGCACTCCACTATGGCGATATATTGAATGCTATGGGCAACACGTTCCTCGCTCACACCTATTGGCGTAAGGCGTTGGAGTTGGGTGGCGTACCTGCCGAAGAGGTGGAGCAGAGGTTGAAAAAATAGAGACAGAGATATGAAGAAGTTTTTGATATTAGCAGGTGTAGGCATCGTAGCGTTTGCGGCGTTGATGTTCTACCGCACTACACTCCAAGAGCGTGAGTTGGTGATACTTTCGACCAACGACATCCACGCCCGATTGAGCAACTTCCCACGTCTGGCTACGGCTGTGGCGGAGTGCCGCGATACGGTAGATTGCATATTGGTCGATGCGGGCGACCGCTGGACAGGCAACTCGTATGTCGATTTGGCGGAGGGTCGTCTGCCGATTATCGACCTGATGAACGAGGTGGGCTACGATGTGGTGACTCTCGGCAACCACGAGTTCGATATGGGCCCCGCACTGTTGCAGGGGGCGATTGACCACTCACGATTTGCGACGATATGCAGCAATATGGTGTCGCACAACCCGCTGCTTGCTACCCTACCCTCCCACAAGGTTGTAACGACCCGCAGCGGTGTGGAGGTGGCATTTGTCGGCGTGGTGACAAACTACGACAACGGACACCCCGATGGCGACAATCGCCGCTTCGAGGCTTTGGAGTTCAGTGACCCTGTGAAGGCTGCCTGCCGTGCCATCGAGGAGGCTCCCGCAAGCGATGTGAGGGTGATGCTCTCGCACATTGCCGACGACAAGGATATGGCATTTGCGGCTGAGGGGGCACCGTTCGATGTGATTATCAGCGGACACTCGCACAATAGGGTCGATACGCTCATCCGCAACACCGTAATCGGTCAGACAGGCAAGAATATGCCCTACGTCGGTGCTACACGCATCCGCTTGAAGGGGCGTAAGATTGTCGGCATAGAGTACGAAAATATCGACCTGAAAGGGTATGCCGAGGAGTGCAATATCGCCCGCCGAGTGGAGCAAATCGAGAGCAACCCCTATCTCAACGAGGCGATAGGTCAGATTCTGACCCTCACCAACCGAGTGGGCTTTGCAAACCTCGAAACGCAGATATTGAAGGAGGCTGCAGCTGCTGATGTGGCACTGTACCACTATGGCGGTATCCGCATCACACACTTCGAGCCGGGGGTTGTGTCGCGTGCCACGTTGTACGACTTGGAGCCGTTCTCATCGCAGATTATGGTGCGGAGTATGAC
>JAZRCC010000002.1:0-4474 GCA_045635405.1 Alistipes sp. | reverse complement strand
TTTGTGGTTGTGGTACTTTATATCGACAATATCGACATCGAATCGAACGAGTTGGTTTGGCTTTACGCCGAGCAGCGAGTCGCCACCCGTACCGTAGGCCTCTGCCGAAGGTATCCAAGCCTCGACCACGCCACCCTTGCCGGTGATGCGTATAACATCTTGAAGCCCAGGGATGATGTCGCGATATGCCTTGTAGATTGTGTCGGCTGCGTGGAGTATTTCGCCACGCTCATCCTTTATGGTCATAGCGATGCGGAGCGTATCACGCGAAACGAGCGATTGGATGCTCTGGTCGCCCAACTTGACGATTTTGTAGGTCACACCGTTTTTCAGACGGACATATGCACGGTCGCTCTTGCTCAAATCCTCCAAAAAACGCTCCTGATATCTCTTCGCCTTTTCGTGGACAAAGTAGGTTTTTTGGGCGAGGAAGTAGTCACGAGCCTCGTCAATGGTCATCTTCTCGCTGCCGTTAAAGACGTCGCGAATAGCCATACATACAACATCGGCGTTGAGTGTCGAGTCCATCTTTATCAACGCTTTGCCGACATTAAGACCCACTACATAGGCAAGCGAATCCTGGTCGGTTGCCATACGTTTCGACGCTTTGTGACACGATGGCATCAATATCACTACGGCGAGCAATAGTACTGTAATCGTATTTCTTATTCTCATCTTCTACTCCTTTAATTTATTGCTTTTCAGCGATGTAGCACATAGTTTTGTGAGCAATCTTGCACCTACGTTCGCATCGACATTCGACTCCGCTACGGGAACAATCTCCGTAAGGTCGAAGCCGACGATACGTCTGCCCGATTGCGTAACACGGTTGATAAGACATACCGCCATATCGAAGTTCAAACCGCCTGCAACGGGTTGCTTCGTATGCGGACAACACTCTGGCGAGAGGGCGTCGATATCGAACGAAATATATACCAACTCGGGGAGTTGCTCGACTACCTCGTCGCACACATCGCTCCAACTACGGCCGGCAAATCGCTCGGCAGCCATCGTATCGGCACAGAAGAGTTTTATGCGGTCATTGGCATTGATATAGTCGATATCGGCTGACGATATGTCGCGAACACCAACCTCGACGAGTCGTGCGATTTGCGGAATCTCCTCGATGATGTTGCGAGCCACCGAGAGGTGCGAATAGTCGAAAATCGACCCCTTTTGACGCAGGTCGCAGTGTGCATCGACAAAGAGTATGCCCAAATCCTTGTAGTGTCGGGCTACGGCACGAATTGCACCGAACGACGTGGAGTGGTCACCACCAATCGTGCCGACGATTTTGCCCTGCTCGACGTAGCGGCTAACTTGCTCTTCGATAGCGGCGTGCATCTCCAAAAAACCATTGTTTACACGGCGTATTTTATCGATGAAGTAGTCGCTTGCGAGTGAGCCACCATCCTCGACGTGGGTCAAAATTTTGGCAGCATCGTTGCCCAATTGTTGCGAAAGCTCCTGCAAATCGTAGTTGATAGGTGCCGTAGCCACCTCGCCCTCGATTGAGATTTCGGCAACGGCATCGTACAGACCAACTCTGTTCGAAGAGTCGATGATTGCATCGGGTGCATATACACTGCCGTGGCCTCCTGCCGATGTCACAGCCCAAGGTGCCGAGACAAGTACCAGCGGAGCCTCGTCGGTCGTCTTTGTCTCGCGGAAATAGCAACCTGTCGTGAAGTCGCCACTGCCGTCGAAAATCGACATTCCAAAACGTAAGATGTTGTTAATATCCATATTTCACCTCACAAGTTAGGGTTTATAGGTGCAAAATTAGCAAAATAATTACAAAGGTAATCTTATTTTGCCTCTAATTATATATATTTGTATGATTTTTATACCAACGACACATTAACGCTGCTTTATGAAGATTATTGTTGATAGTGCCATACCATTTTTGCAGGGGGTGTTAGAGCCCTATGCTGCGGTGCAGTACATTGCCGGGTCGGCGATTACGGCCGAGGAGTGTCGCGATGCCGATGCTTTGGTGGTGCGTACCCGTACCAAGTGCAATGCCGAGCTGTTGGAGGGGAGTCGGGTGCAGATGATTGCTACGGCAACCATAGGCAGCGACCATATCGACCACGCCTATTGTCGCGACCACTCGATACGCACGGCAACTGCCGCAGGATGCAATGCTCGTGGTGTTTTGCAGTGGGTATCGGCCGTGTTGGCACACCTTTCGCAGCGTGATGGCTTCGTGCCCTGCGAGCGATTGTTGGGTATTGTCGGCGTGGGTCACGTCGGCTCGCTTGTCGAGGAGTATGCACGTCGTTGGGGGTTCAGAACGATTCTCTGCGATGAGCCTCGACGCATAAACGAGGGCTTTCCGTCGCATAGTATCGAGGAGGTTTTCGAGCGAGCGGATATTGTGACGATGCACGTTCCGTTGGATGCAACGACTCGCCACTTGGTCGATAGTGCGATGATTGCACGACTGCATAGCGGGGCGGTGCTGCTCAACTCGTCACGAGGAGAGGTCGTATCGAACGAGGCTCTGCGTTCGCGTGACGATGTGGAGTTTGCGTTGGATGTGTGGGAGGGCGAGCCACACCTCGATAGGGAAGTGTTGCAGCGAGCCACACTATCTACGCCGCACATTGCGGGCTATTCGTTGCAGGGCAAGGCTATGGCTTCGGCTATGGCGGTGCGACAGATTGCCGACCATTTTGCACTGCCACTCGGCAATTGGTATCCGTCGGGAGTCGCCAAAAGTGAGCCTCGCAAGATTGGTTGGGAGGAGATGGTATCGACCATTGGCGCACACTTCGATATCGTTGCCGAGAGTCGCCAATTGAGGGATAATCCCGACCGTTTCGAGGAGCTGCGAAACAATTACTCCTACCGAGTGGAGTACTTTTAGAAAGTTTTTACTATCTTTGCGTGCTGCAATTAAGCGATATATGTTAGGACTGATTAGGTTTTTTACACCGATTATTGGTGCTGAACGTGCCCACGATTGGACTCTGAAACTGTTACGTTTCATAGGTTCTATTCCGGGCTCAAAATTTCTTATGCGGAAGCTCTATTCGGTGGAGAGTCCGCTGCTCGAACGCGAAGTTTTCGGTCTGAAATTTCGCAATCCTATCGGGTTGGCGGCGGGTTTCGACCGTAATGGAGAGCTCTTTCGCGAGATGAGTGCTCTCGGTTTTGGTTTTGTGGAGATTGGCACCGTAACGCCTATGCCACAGTCGGGCAACCCCAAGCCACGAGTTTTTCGTCTGGAAAAGGATGAGGCGATAGTAAACCGCATAGGTCTGCCAAGCAAGGGCTTCGAGCGGGTCGTTGCCAATGTTCGCCGTCCACACGAGGGGCTGATTATAGGCTGCAACATAGGCAAGAACTCCATCACACAGCCCGAAGAGGCTCCACAGGACTATCTGCGTGTGTTCCGCAACCTCTATCAGTATGTCGATTACTTCACGGTAAATGTCAGCTACAACACCTCGTTCAAGCAGTATGTTCCCCACACTCGCGAGAGCATTACGTCGATTTTGGAGCCTCTGTTTGACTTCCGTCGTGGACAGAATCAGTATCGCCCGATACTGCTGAAAATCTCGCCCGATTTGTCGAACGAATCTATCGATTTGATGACCGATATTATGGTCGAGACCCCGCTCGACGGTATTGTGGCAACCAATGCTACCGTATCGCACAACAATCTGAAATCGTCGGCAGCAACCCTTAAAAGTGTCGGCAGTGGTGCCGTAAGTGGTCAGCCACTCACCAAACGCTCGATAGAGGTTGTGCGTCGTATCTATGCCCGTTCGAATGGTACCTACCCGATTATTGGCGTGGGAGGTTTGATGACCCCGGAGGATGTGTCGGCAATGTTGGATGCGGGTGCAACACTCGTGCAGGTCTATACGGGCTATGTCTATAACGGAGCAAGTTTCCCTTCGCAGATATGTCGCCATTTGATTGAAAAGGCGGAAAAATCGAAATAGTATGAAGGCTACTATTATCACCATTGGCGACGAGATTTTGATAGGTCAGATTCTCGACACCAACTCTCGCTACATTTCGCAACAACTCAACCAACTCGGCATAATGGTTGTCGAGCGTACCTCGATAGGCGACAATGCCGAGGCTATTGTCACGACCCTGCAACGAGCTCTGTCGCAGAGCGATGTCGTGCTGATTACGGGCGGTTTAGGCCCTACGAAGGACGACATCACAAAGCATACGCTGGCACGCTTTTTCGACTCACCTCTGCGTCGTGATGAGGCTGTCGAGGCACACGTTCGCACGATGTTGGAGCGTCGCGGTATAGCCTTCAACGAACTCAATCGTTCGCAGGCGTTGGTACCAGAGTGCTGCACGGTGCTGCACAACGCACACGGAACAGCTCCCGGAATGTGGTTTGAACGTGACGGCAAGGTTGTAGTATCGATGGCTGGTGTCCCATTCGAGATGCAGCATTTGATGGAGGATTGCGTTGTGCCTCGTCTGCGTGAGCGTCTCG
>JAZRCC010000001.1:0-4450 GCA_045635405.1 Alistipes sp. | reverse complement strand
GTTCGGCTTACACTATCGGCCTTATAGGAGTCGGCGGTGTAGCCCGAGCAGACCAATGAGTCGATTTTGTCGCCTGTCGAGAAGACATAACGCATAGCGTTGATAGGGTTGCCCTCGTTGTTGTCACGCACGGCACTACCGAGGTCGATGGCGTAGGTCGTATTCTCGCGGAGCGTGTCGCGGATGGTGATGACTATGCCCTTGCCTCGAATCGACAACAGCGGCATCTTCTTCATCGCCGGCGAGGTGAACAACTCCTTCTGTTGGTCTTTGAGCTGGACATACTCGTTGAACTCGATATATATCTTCTTGGCGTTGAAATTCGTTGCGAAGTTGTCGGGGTTGAGTGTTACGATGACCGGAGCAAGCGTATCTTTCGGGCCGCCTGTCGGGGTCATAATGTTGGCACAACGCGAGAAGAATGCCCCCATAAAGAGCATTGCAACGGCTGTGCGGAGCAGTATGTTGATTCTTCGATTCATTCTCTTTCGTTGTTAAAGTTTTGCGGCATCCATCGCGTTGCCTGTCGTTGCATTGCCACCCTCGGTCGTTGTTTCGGGTGGGAAGATGTACCACAAACCACCCTTATTCTCCGACCCCTCCGTATATGGAGCACTCTTCCATTGGTGGAGCAGCAGGGTGATATAGGTTTCGGCCATATTCACGACATCGAGCGTGCGGAACGAGTATGCAAACATCTTTGCCGATGGGCAGACCACCACGACCATCGTCGGCGACGAGGTCAGCGGAATTGCCGTATAGAGCTGTGTCAGACCCTCCTTCTCGAACTTCTCGCCTGTCAAATCGGGCAGGGTCAGCTTCTGCGTAGCAAGCGAGTCGGTGATTATGCCGTTGAGTGCATCGTCATACGAGGCGATATACCAATCGTCGTTCTCGACCTCGTAGCCATAGACCTTCACATCGTCTGTCAAGACCTTTTCGCTGCCCGACTTCTCCTCTAACAGCACCTTCAACACCAACAACGTGTCGGTTGTCTTGCTCTTGAAACAGCTGCTCATTACTACGATGGCCACCGAAAATATCGCCATCAATGCTGCGTATCTAAATGCTCTATTCATCATCTTCGCTCTTTGCGTTTATAATCGTTGTTATCATTTGCACCAAACTCTCGCGGTCGCACTCCAAAGCCTCGCGTATAGGCTCGATAAAGAAGTCGCGATGCAGCAGACCGACGTGCGGAATCATCAGGTGTGGCGTAACTATCCGCTCCTTGTCGTAGAGTGCCACGTCGAGGTCAATCACTCGCTCGGCATACTTCTCGCCCGTGAGGGCCTTCGCCCGATACTCCTCCGTGCGGTTGCGTCCCAACTCTGCCTCTATCGTGTGGAGCATATCGACCACCTCGGCGGCGGATAACTCCGTTTCGACAACGTATGCCACGTTGGAGAAGGGCATTGCCGACGTAAAGCCCCACGCCTCCGAACGGTATATCTTGGAACGGCTGCTAATGGTGCCTATCCGCTCGGCTATCAACGATGCGGCTCGGTCGAGTCGCTCGCCGACATCGCCTACGTTTCCCCCTCCGACAACTACCGCACGATGTTTCATAGTCGATTTACGAGTTTGCTTATGGCAAGTGCAAAGTGCGTAAAGACTATGCGTGGGTTGCCGTTTTGGTTTATCTGTTGCAGAGCCGACTCAATCTGCTCGATAAGTGGCTCGATATTTTGGTTGCCGATAAATGGTGCGAACTTCTGGCAGAACGTCGCCTCCTCGCCCCACAGATAGCTCACCTCCGCCAACGATGCGTGCAGCATATACGCTTCACGCAGCAGTCGCGAGAAGTCGAGCAACATTCCACGCTGACGCTCACGCGAAAGTTGTGCCACCTCGTCTGCCCAGTTCATCAGCGGCAGGTGCTCGTCGTTGTAGCACAGTCGCATAACGGCACGGAACTGCTCGAAGTTGTAGCGTTGGTAATCCTCCTCGTTCTGCTCTACGGCAAGCAGTCGTCGCAACTCCAACACGTCGCCGTTTGCCAATCGTGCCGTATTGCGAGCCTTTGCCGGGTCATTGCTGATTGTCGCCTCGACCATCGGCATCAAATCCTCGACCGAGAGTCGTGGTACGGCAACCTCCTGCGTACGCGAGGTGATGGTCTTCAACAGCAGGTCGCTACGCTCGCTGACCAAGATGAAGATTGTCCCCTCGGCCGGCTCCTCCAAGATTTTGAGGATGCGGTTCGAAGCCTCCTCGTTCATCGTCTCGGGCAGCCATATAATCATCGTCTTGTAGCGTGACGAGTAACTCTTGAACTGCAATTGGCGGATAATCTCCTCCGCCTCCTTTGCCGAGATAGTGCCTTTGAGCGTCTTGCCGAGGTTGAGCTTGTCGAACCACTGCTGCGGCGAGAAGTAGCCTCCGCTCTCCGCCCATATCTCACGCCACAACGTCATAAACTCCTTCGAGTTGCTCAACAACACCTCGCCCGACTTCTTGCCCATCTTGTTTATCGGGAAGACAAAGTGCAGGTCGGGGTGTGCTAATGCTGCAATCTGCTGGCAGTGTGGGCATACACCGCACGAGTCGCCATTCGAGCGATTGGGGCAGTGGATATATTGGGCATACGCCACAGCCAATGCCAACGCACCGCTTCCGGCACGACCCGTAAAGAGTTGGGCGTGGCTTATGCGGTTGTTACCCACGCTGCACGTTAAGTGGCGTTTAATCTGCTGCTGTCCTATAATATCGCTAAATCTCATACTCCTATCTGCGTTTTATGACTGCACGTGCCAAACCTTTGATGTCGATATGTTCGCGACGTACCACATAGGCTATGTAGGCAACGAGCAATATGGCGTGCGTAGTATATCGTGCAGTGCAATTCTCAATATCGAGCCATCGGGCCGCTCCGTAGATGGAGAGTGCCACGAGGCACAACTCTACGATGCGTCGCCAATCGTACGGCACAGGGTAGAATATACGGGTCAATGTCAGGCTAACTGCAACCATCACCATCTCGGTTGCCAGACGGCTCCAAGCGGCACCCTCGAATCCCATCTGCGGAATGAGCAGATAGCCAAATGCCACCGATGCGACCAAGCCGCTCAATGTCACCCACAGTGCAAAGTGTGTTCGCTCCTCACGCTTGTACCAGAACGAGAGGTTGAGCCAAACGCCACACAGCATATTGGCAAAGAGAACTATCGGCAGGATGTCGATGCCCGTACGGAAGTCGCGACCGACAATCAGTGCAAACATATCGCTGAAAAGCGTGATGCCCAACATTATCACCATCGATGCCATCACAAAGTACTTCATCGCTGCGGCATTCATCTCCGTAAACTCCTCTTTGCGGTAGTTGGCGAGGAAGAATGGCTCGGCAGCGAGTCGGTAGGTCTGCGTAAAGAGGGTCATCACTACGGCAATCTTCGTTATGGCACCATAGATTCCCAATTGTGCCATCGCTCCGCTCGGAACGAGGTACTTTATCAGTTGGCGGTCGATAAACTCATTCGCCGTACCCGCTATGCCCGAAATGAGCAGCGGCATCGAATAGGCAAACAGCGGTGCCAAAATCGAACGGTCGATGCGTGGCAGAGTGGCGGTCAGCGACGTAACGAGCAGCGTTGTCGCTATGCTGGCTATAAGGTTTGCTACAAATGCCCAACCCACTCCGAAAGGCGTGTCGAACAGACCCAAACCCCAGAATGCAAAGGCGAGAGCGACCTGCAAAGCGATGTTGAGCAGTTTGAGCGAGACGAATGCTACGGCACGACCCTGCTCACGCAGTCGCGAGAACGGTATGCAGCCCACAACATCGAACAATACTATCGATGCAACAACGATAACATATTGAGGGTTAGCCGCATAGACCTCGCCCATCAGAGCCGATACCTCGCCGTTGAAGATGTATATCACCACCCAAAAGAGCAGTGCAGCGGCGGATGTCAGCGACCACATCGTGGCAAATATACGACGTTTTTTCGTTGCCACATCGCCACCCTCCTGCTCGGCTTTTGCCGAAAAGCGGAAGAGTCCCGACTCCATTCCGCGTGTCAAAACAACCAATGCAAAGGGTATGAGAGCGTAGATGTCGGTGATGATTCCGTAACTCTCCAAACCGAAAATACGGGTGTAGAATGGGGTCAGCATATAACTCAAAAAGCGGCCGAGTATGGTGCTGACGCCGTAGATTGCGGTCTGTTTTGCCAATTTGTTCAACATCGGTTATAGGTATAAATCGTGCAAATTTAAGAAATTTTATCCAAAATACGAACTATTTTGTGGCAAACCTTTGCCTTATAGGCAAAAAGGGCAAAATCGGGTGGTAAAATTGGCGATAACAGAGGGTGTTTTCGAATGCCGTTTCTCCTCGAATTTTGGCACTTTTCGGGGGTAAAATTTGTGACAATAGTTGTCAAAAAACGGGGTGCAAAATGCCCGATTTCGGGTAGTGTTTCGGCTCTCTTTTTTGCTTGCTGAGGAG